>JBDIAP010000045.1:0-23436 GCA_039812485.1 Kineosphaera sp. | reverse complement strand
GACAACACCAACCGGGACAACAACAACCGGCGCGACGACGACAACGAGCGCGGCTCGTCGCGTCGCCGCAACCGCCAGCGCAGCCGCGACCGCAAGCGCCGTGGCGGCCGCGGCCCGGGCGAGGACTACCAGAACGAGCCCGAGCCGACCGTCACCGAGGACGACGTGCTCGTGCCGGTCGCGGGCATCCTCGACGTGCTCGACAACTACGCGTTCGTGCGCACGAGCGGCTACCTGCCGGGCCCGGGCGACGTCTACGTGCCGCTCGGCCTGGTCAAGAAGCACGGCCTGCGCAAGGGCGACGCCGTCACCGGCGCCGTGCGGGCGCTGCGCGAGGGCGAGCAGCTGCCGGCGCGGCAGAAGTTCAACGCGCTCGTGCGGCTCGACACCGTCAACGGTGCGGCCCCCGAGGCATCCCGCAACCGGGTGGAGTTCAACAAGCTCACGCCCCTCTATCCGCAGCAGCGGCTGCGGCTCGAGACCGAGCCCAACATCCTCACGACGCGGATCATCGACCTCGTCAGCCCCATCGGCAAGGGCCAGCGCGGGCTCATCGTCGCCCCGGCCAAGGCGGGCAAGACGATGGTCATGCAGGCCATCGCCAACGCGATCACGACGAACAACCCCGAGTGCCACCTCATGGTCGTGCTCGTCGACGAGCGGCCCGAAGAGGTCACCGACATGCAGCGGGCCGTCAAGGGCGAGGTCATCTCCTCGACCTTCGACCGCCCGGCCGACGACCACACGACGGTCGCGGAGCTGGCCATCGAGCGGGCCAAGCGCCTCGTCGAGCTCGGTCACGACGTCGTCGTGCTGCTCGACTCGATCACCAAGCTCGGCCGCGCCTACAACCTCGCCGCCCCGGCGAGCGGGCGCATCCTCTCCGGCGGTGTCGACTCCGCGGCGCTCTACCCGCCGAAGCGCTTCTTCGGCGCGGCCCGCAACATCGAGAACGGCGGCTCCCTGACGATCCTCGCGACGGCGCTGGTCGAGACCGGGTCGAAGATGGACGAGGTGATCTTCGAGGAGTTCAAGGGCACCGGCAACATGGAGCTCAAGCTCGACCGGCAGCTCGCGAACCGGCGCATCTTCCCGGCCGTCGACGTCAACAACTCCGGCACGCGGCGCGAGGAGATCCTGCTCGCCGCCGAGGAGCTGAAGATCATGTGGAAGCTGCGCCGCGTGCTCGCGGCGCTCGACTCCCAGCAGGGCATCGAGCTGCTCATCGACCGGCTCAAGAAGAGCAAGAGCAACGTCGAGTTCCTCATGACCGTCCAGAAGACGTCGAATATCAACCTGGACGACGACTGAGCGGAAAAGGCACGAACTGCCGATGAACCCGCCCGGACCATCGTCCGGGCGGGTTCGTCGTTCTCCCCTCGTGCGGTGCCACTGCGCTCGAGGTAGGTCGACCCGTCGACCATCCACGATCAGCACGCCTGCGAGTCATGCCAGCCACGGAGGGGACGAGCAGGGAAATGGGGGGAAAGGCATGTCCGCCGATCCGAACCGGGTCGTCGTCGCCGACGACGACGCGGACATTCGCGAGCTCGTCACCTTCAAGCTCATGCAGGCCGGCTACGAGATCGACGCCGTCAGCGACGGCGCTCAGGCCTGGGCGACGATCAGCGAGGCGCCACCGCGCCTCGCCGTGCTCGACGTCATGATGCCCGGGCTCTCGGGCCTCGACGTGCTGCGCAAGGTGCGTGAGGACGAGCGCACCGAGGCCGTGCCGGTGATCCTGCTCACGGCGCGCAGCCGCGACTCCGACGTCGACTCCGGTTTCGCCACCGGCGCCACCGACTACGTCATCAAGCCGTTCTCGCCCCGCGAGCTCGTGCACCGCGTCTCCTCGGTGCTCGCCCGCGGAGCGTGAGCCCCCGCCTTCTCCTTCTGCTCACCCTGCTCGCGCTGAGCCTCGGGTGTTGTGTGCTCGTCGCGGTCACGGTCACGGCGAAGATTCGGCGCTCGCAGCGCAGCCGCACCCTCGCGCGGCTCGCAGCGCCGCAGCGGCAGCTCGTGCTCGAGGTCGCCTCCGGCGAGGACGATGACGACGCCGCGGCCGACGCGCTCGCCGGGCTCGGGCCCCAGGAGTGGCGTAGCATCCGCCCGGCCGTCATCGCGATGCTCTCCAAGGTGCGGGGGGCGCCCGCCGCCCAACTCGTGCGGGTCGTCGCCGCCCACGGCGAGGTCGACCTGGCCCGTCGGCGACTGCACGCCCGGTCCGCGCTGCACCGGGCCCGCGCCGCTCACCTGCTCGGCACCGTGCGCGACGAGCAGAGCGTGCCGCGCCTGCTGGAACTCCTGCACGACTCCGCCGACGACGTGCGGCTCGTCGCCTGCCGCAGCCTGGGCGCCATCGGCGACCCCCGCGCCGCGGCCCCCGTGCTCGACGCGGTGCCCGCCCCGGGCTCCCGCATGGGCGTGCCCGCGTGGGTCGCCGCCGAAGCGCTGCTCGCCCTCGGCCCCGACATCGAAGGAGCCCTGCTCCGGGGGCTCGCGCACGCCGACGCACGCGTGCGTGAGGTCGCGGTGACCGTCGTCATGCATTCGACGATGCCGGCGGCGATCGACGCGCTGCGCGAGCAGGTCGCCGGTGAGCTCCAGGAGGACGTGCAGATCTCGATGCTGGACGCCCTCGGCCGGCTCGGCGAGCACGAGGACGTCGCGCTGCTCTCCGGATACACGGAGCCCGAGCGGCCGGCGCGCGTGCGGCGCGCGGCGACGCGAGCCCTCGGCGATCTCGGGGACCCCACCGCCGCGCCGCTGCTGCAGGCCCTGCTCGCCGACGCCGACCGCACCCTCGCCGCGGCGGCCGCCGAGGCGCTCACCCGCGTCGGCCCGCACGGTGTCGAACTGCTGCACGCCGCCCGCGCCCAGGGCCGTGACGCGGCGCGTATCGCCGCCGCGGCCCTGCACCTGGCCCGCCTGCGCGAGATGGCGGAGGTGTGAGCCGTGCGCGACCAGCTCGCCGAGATCGTCGGCATGATCTTCGAGGTCATCGCCGCGCCGGTGCTCGTCTACTTCCTCGCCATCAACTCCTCCTACCTCATCCTCATGTTGTGCGCGGCGCTGGAGTTCGCCCGGCACCTGCGGCGACAGGAGCACATCGGGAGGGCCGAGGCGGTCTCGCACCGGCTGGCGCCCGGCGTCTCACTCATCGTGCCCGCCTACAACGAGGAGGCCGGCATCGTGCCGGCCGTGCAGTCGATGCTCTCGCTGCGCCACCCCCGCCACGAGATCGTCGTCGTCGACGACGGGTCGACCGACCAGACGTTCCAGCGGCTGTGCACCGCCTTCGAACTCGTCGGCGTCGACAAGGAGGTGCCCCAGGAGATCGCGGTCGACGCCGAGATCCTCGGGGTCTACGTGCCCGAGGACGGCCGCACCCGGCTGACGGTCGTGCGCAAGGTCAACTCGGGCAAGACCGACGCCGTCAACACCGGCATCAACGCCGCGAGCGAGCAGCTCATCGCCATCGTCGACGCCGACTCGATCCTCGACCCCGACGCGCTCGTGGCGGTGGCGGCGCCGTTCGCGGAAGACCCGGTGCGGGTCATCGCGACCGGAGGGGTCGTGCGCGCCGCCAACGGCTGCCTCATCCAGGACGGCCGCGTCGTCTCGATCGGCATGCCCAAGAGCTGGTATGCGCGCATCCAGATCATCGAATACCTGCGCGCGTTCCTGCTCGGACGCTCCGGCTGGTCGCGGCTGCGCTGCCTCATCCTCATCTCGGGGGCGTTCGGCATGTTCCGACGCGACATCCTCGTGCAGATCGGGGGGCTCGACGTCGGCAGCATCGGTGAGGACTTCGAGCTCGTCATGCGCATGCACAAGCTCATGCGCGACTCCGGGCGCGACTACCGCATCGAGTTCGTCGCCGAGCCGATCGCCTGGACCGAGGTGCCCACGACGACGCGGGTGCTGCGGGCGCAGCGCCGCCGCTGGCACCGCGGCCTGTGGGAGGTGCTGTGGCGCTACCGCACGATGCTGTTCCGGCCCCGCTACGGCCGCATCGGCTTCGTCGTGTTGCCGTGGTTCTGGGCCTTCGAGCTGCTGGCGCCGGTCATCGAGATCGTCGGGCTCGTGCTGCTCATCGCCGGCCTCGCGCTGGGCGTCGTCGACATCGCCTACGCCGCCCTCTTCATGGCCGTCGCCTACGGCTACGCGCTGCTCGTCAACGTGGCCTCGCTGACGATCGAGGAGCTGACCTTCCACAAGTATCCGAAGTGGCGTGACCTCGGCCACGCCATCGTCGCCTCCGTCCTGGAGAACGTCGGATATCGGCAGCTCACGGCACTGTGGCGCACCGAGGGGCTGATGCAGGGCATCACCCGGCGGCGGCACGTGTGGGGGACCATGACCCGGGCCGGATTCGAAGAGGCCACGGGTGGTAACACGGCGGGCGCTGCGGCCGACAGGCACAGTGTGAACAGCGGGAGCGGCCGATGAGCCGGCGCCTGCCGAGGTCACCGCGCACCGTGCGGTGGCGTCTCGGCCTGCTCTCGTTCGTCATGTCCTGCCTCATCCTGGCCATCAGCGGCATCGCGCTCGTGGCCCTCCACTTCCAGCGCGGCGAGGCCGACCGCAGCACGCTCGTCGTCGAGCCCGCCTTCGACGCCAACCGGCAGGTCGGCGTGACGATGGTCGAGGCCCAGAGCGCGTTGCGCGGCTACATCGTCTATCGCCGTGCCGGGGGCGAGCAGGCGTCGGACTCCGAGACGCACGAGGTGCTCGCCACGTACACGGCCGCCGAGCAGCGCATCGACGCCGAACTCGGCGCGCTCGCGGGGCTCATCTCCTCGCAAGGTTTCGGGCGCGATGAGACCCGGCGCGCCACCGCCTACGCGCAGGAGCAGCAGCAGCGGCAGGCCATCACGGCCTGGTGGCAATATGCGCGGGCGGTGCGCAGCAGCGGCGCCGTCGACCGGGCCGAGCTCGCGCGCGGGCTGCAGCTCTTCGTCGCCGTCGAGCAGGCCAACGGAGCGTTGTCCGGCACGATCTCCCAGGAGCGCTCGTCACTGCGCACCTCATTGCGCGAGGCGATCGTGTGGGCCAGCCTCGCCGTCGTCGGGGCGACCGTCGTCGCTCTCGCGCTCGCGGTGGCCATGGGCTGGCGCACGACGAGCGCGCTGACCAAACCCCTGCAACGGCTGCGTGACATCGTGCGTCGGCAGCGCCACGGTGACCGCACGGCCTGGGCGGCGACCGACATCGGTGCCGTCGAGGTGCGCGAGCTCGCCGGTGACGTCAACGCGCTCACCGCCGCCCACCACGAGCTCACCGATCGACAGAACGCGTCGCTCGACATCCTGCGGGCCCAGAGCGTGCTCAGCCGGGCGGTGCAGGGCAGCGACGACCTCGGGTCGGCCCTGCGCCGCGCCGCGGACGGCATCGGCGAGAGCCTCGGGGTCGACCGCGTCGTCTGCGGCGTCTTCAACGAGCGCCGCAAGTTCGACGACGCCGTCGTGTGGACCGCCCCCGACGCCCAGGCCGGGCTCGACAACCCCTGGGAGCTGCGCCAGGAGATCGCCGAGCAGGCCGAACGCATCTGGGAGGGGGAGCGGCACCTCGTCGTCGACGACGTCTCGGCGTTGCCCGTCGGTGCCGACGGCGACGACTGGTGGGCCGATCTGCGAGGGCCCCTCGGCACCGGCGCGCTCCTTGTCGTGCCCTTCGGCCTCGGCGACGTCGCGATCGGCGTCGCCTCGATCCGCACGGCCCAGGCCCGGGCCTGGACCGACAACGAGGTGGCGTTCGTGCACCACATCGTCGGCGAGATCACCCGGCTCGTCGTCAAGGCGACGAGCGAGCGGCAGCAGGCCGAGCACGTCGCCCGGCTCGAGGAGCTCGACCGGCAGAAGGACGACTTCATGTCGACGGTCAGCCACGAGCTGCGCACCCCGCTGACGAGCATCTCCGGCTACCTCGAGATGCTCGACGACGGCGACGCCGGCGAGCTGACGAACGCGCAACGCAAGATGCTCGACATCGTCGGGCGCAACACCCAGCGGCTGCGCGGACTCATCGAGGACCTGCTCGTGCTCAACCAGCTCGAGGCGACCGGACTGCCGCCCGAGACGCCGGTGGTCTCGGTGTGCGAGATCGTGCGCGACGTCGCCGAGGAGCTCGTCCCGGTCGCCGCCCGGGCGGGGGTCTCGATCGTGCACACCGAGCGCGACGGCTCGTGGGTGCGCGCCGACCAGGTGCAGCTCTCTCGGGCCGTGTCGAACCTCGCGTCGAACGCCGTGAAGTTCACCCCCACCGGCGGCAGCGTCACGCTGTCGTGTCGACCCTCCATCGACGGCCGGCACGTCGAGATCCGCTGCACCGACACCGGCATGGGGATCCCCGCCGAGGAGACCAAACACATCTTCACCCGCTTCTTCCGCGCGAGCAACGCCTCGAAGGCGCAGATCCAGGGCACCGGATTGGGTCTGGTCATCGTCCGCGAGATCGTCGAGCGCCACGGAGGCACGATGGAGGTGGCCTCGGCCGAGGGGCAGGGGGCGACGTTCACCATGGTCATCCCGGTCGCCGACGAGGAGGGCACCTGCTCGGTGCACGGCACGGGCGAGGTGCGGCAGGTGTATTCGCCGTTTCGCACGACCCGCGGCGCGACGTCCGGCGGGGGCGCCTGAGCCGTCTGCCGAGGACGCGGTCGCTCGGCGGGCGGCGATTTTGGCGCAGCGGGCGGCGATGGAATAATCGAGGGTCGGCTTCCGGTTCACGCAGGCGACCACGGTCACCGGTTCTTCGATCCATGACCCATGGTGCGTCCCCGATCCGCCATCCACGGCGGCAGCGACCCGGAGGACCGCGACCAGACCTGAGGAGATCCCGTGCA
Source organism: Kineosphaera sp. (assembly GCA_039812485.1). Classification (GTDB taxonomy): domain Bacteria; phylum Actinomycetota; class Actinomycetes; order Actinomycetales; family Dermatophilaceae; genus Kineosphaera. The sequence goes on along the minus strand of JBDIAP010000045.1, from coordinate 16,589 downwards.
GAAGAACATCCACCCCGACTACGTCACCACCGTCGTGACGTGCACCTGCGGCAACACGTTCGAGACCCGCAGCACCGCGACCTCGGGGCGCATCAACGCCGACGTGTGCAGCCAGTGCCACCCGTTCTACACGGGCAAGCAGAAGATCCTCGACACCGGCGGTCGCGTCGCCCGGTTCCAGGCCCGCTACGGCAAGAAGGCCGCCGCCAAGTAGCCGCTTCCACGCCGGCCCACCACCTGATCAGGTGGTGGGCCGGCGTCGTTGCGTGGCCCGCGAACCGGCCCGGGTGGGCGTCGGGTGAGTGGTTGTCGAAACCGTCGAAGGAGTAGTCATGTCGCAGGGCGAGGTCGATCTCGGCCTGGAATCGGCCCGTCCGCTCGTCGCGGAGCACGCGCAGCTCGAGGCGCAGCTCGCCGACCCGGCGGTGCTCGGCGACGCCGACGCGCTGCGCAAGGTCAACAAGCGGTATGCCGCGCTCGGCCCGACCGTGGTCGCCGCCCGCGAGGTCGAGCGGCTGCGCGACGACCTCGAGGCCGCCCGTGAGCTGGCCGCCGAGGACGCGTCGTTCGCCGCGGAGGCGGTGGCCCTCGAGGCCCAACTCGACGGCGCGTCCAGCGTGCTGCGCCGACTGCTCGTGCCGCGCGATCCCGACGACGACCGCGACGTCATCCTCGAGGTCAAGGCCGGCGAGGGCGGCGAGGAATCCGCCCTCTTCGCCGGTGATCTCGTGCGCATGTATCTGCGCTATGCCGAGCGGCGCGGCTGGTCGACCCAGGTGCTGGAGTCGACGGAGTCCGACCTCGGCGGCTACAAGGACGCCCGCGTCGCGGTCAAGGCGCGCGGCACCGCCGCACCGGGGGAGGCGCCCTGGGCGCGGCTGAAATACGAGGGCGGCGTGCACCGCGTGCAGCGCGTGCCGGTCACCGAGAGCCAGGGCCGCATCCACACCTCCGCGGCCGGCGTGCTCGTGCTCCCCGAGGTCGAGGACACCGACGAGGTCGAGATCGGCCCCAACGACTTGCGCATCGACGTCTACCGCAGCTCCGGGCCGGGCGGGCAGTCGGTCAACACGACCGACTCCGCCGTGCGCATCACGCACCTGCCGACCGGCATCGTCGTCTCCTGCCAGAACGAGAAGTCGCAGCTGCAGAACAAGGAGTCGGCCCTGCGGGTGCTGCGGGCCCGCCTGCTGCAGATGGCCCGCGACGAGGCCGACGCCCAGGCCTCCGCCGCCCGCCGCAGCCAGGTGCGCACCGTCGACCGCTCCGAGCGCATCCGCACCTACAACTTCCCCGAGAACCGGATCGCCGATCACCGCACGGGCTACAAGGCCTACAACCTCGACGTCGTGCTCGACGGCGAGCTCGACCCGGTCGTGCAGTCGGCCCTCGACGCCGACGAGGCCGCCCGCATGGCCGCGCTCGGCGGGGGCGATGACTGAGGCCTCGCCCGCCCTCGCCCCCGGAGCACAGCCCCCCGGAGTAGAGGGTGACCTGGCCGCCGCGCTCCGCAGCGCCGCGCGGACCCTGCGCCGCGCGGGCATCGACGCGGGCCGCAGCGACGCCGTGCGGCTGGCCGCGCACCTGCTCGGCGTCGCGCCGGGAGAGGTCGAGCGGCGCGCGATCCTCGGCGCTGCGGCCCCCCGAGGTCTGGCCGAGCTCGTCCGACGGCGGGCCGCGCGCGAGCCTCTGCAGCACCTCACCGGTCTCGCGCCCTTCCGGCATCTCGAGGTGGCGGTCGGGCCGGGAGTCTTCGTGCCGCGACCGGAGACCGAGACGCTCGTGGCCCTCGCGCTGGAGCGCCTGCGAACCCTGCCGGGGGAGCCGCGGGTCGTCGACCTGTGCACCGGCTCGGGGGCCATCGCGCTCGCCGTCGCCACCGAGCACCCGGGCGCGCGCGTCGGCGCGGTCGAGCTCAGCCCGTCGGCCCACGCCTTCGCGGCCCGCAACGTCGCCGCGCACGCCGACGCGCTCACCGCGTCGGGCTCACCGCCGATCGACCTGCGGCTCGGCGACGCGGGCAGCGCCTTCGGCGACTGGGCCGGGCGGGTCGACGTCGTGGTCACCAACCCGCCCTACATCCCCGACGACGCCGTGCCCCGCGACCCCGAGGTGCGCGACCACGACCCGCATCTGGCGCTCTTCGGCGGGGGCGCCGACGGGCTCGACGTGCCGCGCCGGCTGCTCGCCCGCGCCGCGACCCTGCTGCGCCCCGGCGGCCTGCTGCTCATGGAGCACGGCGAGACCCAGGGCGAGGCGCTGGGCGCGCTGCTCGCGGCCGCCGGCGCCTGGAGCGGCGTCGAGGATCACGCCGACGCCGCCGACCGCCCTCGTGTCATCGCCGCCGTGCGTCGCGGGTGAGCGCTCGCCGTCGCCGGCGCCGATCGGCATCGCCCGCCGGCCTGTGTCGACGCGAACTCGGCAGGTCGGCGGCCTAGACTCGGGCGAATGAGCTCGGTCATCGACTGCTCCGGCCCCGACATGCTCGCCGAGGGCGTGCGATTCGCCGCCGCCGCGCTGCGCCGCGGTGAGATCGTCGTCCTGCCCACCGACACCGTCTACGGGGTGGGGGCGGACGCGTTCAACGCCGCGGCGGTCGCCGCGCTGCTCGAGGCCAAGGGGCGCGACCGCAGCGTGCCGCCGCCGGTGCTCGTGGCCGAGCCGCGCACCCTGGACGGCATCGCGACGTCCGTGCCGCAGTATGCCCGCGACCTCGTCGAGGAGTTCTGGCCCGGGCCGTTGACGCTCGTGCTCCAGGCTCAGACCTCGCTGCTGTGGGACCTCGGGGAGACCAACGGCACCGTCGCGGTGCGGATGCCCGACGACGAGGTCGCCCTTGCGCTGCTGCGCGAGACCGGCCCGCTGGCGGTCTCCAGCGCCAACACGCACGGCGGGCCGCCCGCGATGTCCGCCCAGGAGGCCCGCGACCAGCTCGGCGACGAGGTCGCCGTCTATCTCGAGGCCGCCGCGGCCCGCGGGGGAGTGCCCTCGACGATCGTCGACTGCACCGGCGAGCGCCCGGTGATCCTGCGTCACGGCGCGATCCCCGACGACGACGTGCTCGGTGTCGCCGGCGCCGTCGGTCTCGAGGGCGACCCCGCGGACGCGCCGCGCGACTAGCCCATGCGCGAGTACTTCCTCATCTGCGTCGTCGCGGCCGTCGTCACCTACGGCACGACGCCCGGGGTGCGCCGCCTCGCGGTGCTCCTCGGTGCGGCGACGCCGGTGCGGGCCCGCGACGTGCACACCCACCCGATCCCGCGGCTCGGGGGGCTGGCGATGCTCGCCGGCTTCGTCGCGGCCGTGCTCGTGGCCGGCAAGCTGCCGCACCTGTCGCAGATCTTCGAATCACCCGAGATCCGCGGCGTGCTCATCGGTGCGCTGCTCGTCACGTTCGTCGGCGCGCTCGACGACGTGCGCGAGCTCGACTGGCTCACCAAGCTCGCGGGTCAGATCATCGCGGCCGGCGCGATGGCGTTCTTCGGCGTGCAGCTGCTCTCGCTGCCGCTCTTCGGGGTCACCGTGCTGCCCGGTCCGGTGCTCGTCGGCATGACCGTGCTCATCGTGCTCGTGACGACCAACGCGGTGAACTTCATCGACGGCCTCGACGGCCTGGCCACCGGCATCGTCGCGATCGCGGCGCTGGCCTTCTTCCTCTACGCCTATCAGCTCTCCTACACCTACGACCCGCCCAACGTCATCTCGACGGCGACGTTCATCACCGCCGCGACGCTGGGAGTCTGCCTCGGCTTCCTGCCGCACAACTTCAACCCCGCGCGGCTCTTCATGGGCGACGCCGGCGCCCTGCTGCTCGGGCTGCTGCTCGCCGCCGCCACGATCTCGATGGTCGGCAACATCGACCCCTCCGCGCAGGTCAGCCGCAACGCCGAGGTCGCCCTCTATCTGCCCGTCGTGCTGCCGCTGGCGATCATGTCGATCCCGCTGCTCGACATGACGCTGGCGGTCGTGCGCCGCACCCGTCGGGGGCAGCGCCCCTGGCAGCCCGACGCCATGCACCTGCAGCACCGCATGATCGCCATCGGGCACAGCCACCGCCGCGCCGTGTTGCTGCTCTATCTGTGGGCGGCGATCGTCGCGTTCGGCGTCACCTCGTTCGCCTTCGTCGACGGGCTGTTGCCCGTCGTCGCCATCGCCGTCGCCACCGCGATGGCGATCGTGCTCACCGCCTATCTGCCGGGTTGGCTCGACCGCCGGCGGGCCTGAGGCTCACGCCACAGCCGCTCACCCGGGAACGGACATAGGTCACGCACCGCTTGTGATAGCGTTCACAAGCGGTGCGGACGGGCGTGACGGCGATATCCTCGCCGGGAGCCACCCGCACCGACCGATCCGAAGCTCACCCCCGATTTCGGCCACGACGAGGTCGCCCATCCGGCGCGCCATCTCGTCACGCGGCCTGGAAGGCACCGATGTCCTGGAAGGCACTGATGTCAGGAGGTGCCGCCCCCCGGGGGCCGCTGCCTGCCATGGTGTCGCACGGCCTCGTCGCCTGCCTCCTCGTCGGCCTCGTCGTCACCGCCGCCTTGTGGTTCGGTAGCGGGGCCGCTGCCGCCCTCAACGCCGCCGCCGCCACGCTCGTCGTCGCCCTCGTCTTCGTCACCGGTGTGCTCGCGCTGGCCGCCGTGCTCGGCACCGGCGACGCCCGCAGCACCTCCGCAGTGGCGATGCTCGGGGCCTTCGTCGTGTATTTCGGGCAGCTCATCGCCCTGACCGCGCTGGCGCTCGCCCTGCACGACCAGCCGTGGATCGACCGTCTCGGCGTGGCCGTCGGCGGTCTGAGCGCGGTCGTCGCGTGGCAGGCCGGGCAGCTGCTCGGCTTCGCCCGCTCGCGCGTGCTCGTCTTCACCCCCGGCCTGGGCGGTGGGGTGCGATGAGCGAGCAGAGTCACGATCAGCCGAGTCACGGTCAGCAGAATCACCGTCGGCAGAGTCACGACGAGGGTGCCGCCACGGGCTCGAGGGGCTCGAGGGGCTCGAGTTCTGCCGGTTCGACGGCCGCTGGTTCGACTCCTGTCTCCGCAACGCCTGCGACCGGCGCCTCACGCCGGTCGCCGATCCGCGCGGCCGGGTCGTCGATCCGGGAGGCGGCGGGGGGCTACGGCACCCGCGGCGCCGACTCGCTCGCGGCGACCGTCACCGCCTACCTCGTCGGGGGGCCGGCGGTCTACGGCTTCCTGGGGTGGCTGGCCGACCGCTGGCTGGGCACCGCGTTCCTGCTACCTGTCGGGGTCGTCGGCGGGATGGCCCTGTCCCTGTATATCGTTTGGCTTCGGTACGGTAAGCCATGACCGGCCGCGACGAGCGTGTGCCCGGCGTCCGCGACCCGGGCGTCATCGGCGGCCGCATCGGGCCTTCCGAGCCACGCGCTGACTTTTCGACGACGATCAAGGAGAAGCTGTGAGCCCGATCACGCTGAGTGCATCCCTGGGAGCGCTGGCGGCCGCGGAGGGCGAGGGGCACTTCCCGCCGAGCGTCTCGGACTTCTGGCAGCCGCTCGTGCGCCTCGGCCACATCGGCGACATGACGATCGCGATCACCCGGCCCATGGTCGTCTGCGCGCTCTCCCTCGTCGTGCTCGGCCTCTGGCTCGTCCCGATCGCCCGCAAGGCCTCGGTCGTGCCGAGCAAGGGGCAGTACATCGTCGAGCAGGTCTACGACTTCGTGCGCAACTCGATCGCCCGCGACATGATCGGCAGCAAGGACTTCCTGCCGTTCGTGCCGCTGCTCTTCTCGCTCTTCACGTTCATCGCGCTGAACAACCTCTTCGGCATCGTGCCGTTCATCCAGATGCCGACGATGGCGCGGGTCGGTTTCCCCATCGCGCTGACGCTCATCGTCTACGTCGTCTATCACTGGATCGGCGTCAAGAAGCAGGGCGGCTTCGGCGCCTACATCAAGTGGATGATCCCGCCCGGCATCCCGGGCTGGCTGCTGCCGCTCATCGTGCCGCTGGAGCTGCTGACCTTCTTCATCACCCGCCCGCTGACGCTCGCGCTGCGACTCTTCGGCAACATGTTCGCCGGCCACATGCTGCTCGTCGTCTTCATCGTCGGCGGCTACGAGCTGCTGACCTCCGGCAACATCGGCCTGGCGGTCGTCGCCGTGCCCGCGTGGCTCATGGCCATCGTCATGACCGCCTTCGAGGTGCTGGTGCAGCTCCTGCAGGCCTTCGTCTTCACGCTCCTGGCCGCCTCCTACATCAGCGGCGCCCTCGAAGACGAGCACTGACCTTCGGGCCGCCCGGCGGTCCGAGCGCACAACCGAATAGCCCGCAATCCTCCTCGCGCGACACCCGGTCGGGCGAGGCCACGAGAACGAAAGAGGCAACAACGTGACTGGTGACGTCACCCTCATCGGCTACGGTCTGGCTGCGATCGGTCCGGCCATCGCCGTCGGCCTGATCTTCGCCGCCTACATCAACGGCGTCGCGCGCCAGCCCGAGGCGAGCAACATGCTGCGCCCGATCGCCATCCTCGGCTTCGCTCTGGCCGAGGCGCTCGCGATCTTCGCGCTGGTGCTCTTCTTCATCCGACTCTGACCCATCACGGCCGATAGGCCGACGCACGAGGAGACACTGTGCAGCCCATCGCCGCATTGACGGTCGCCGCCTCGGCGGCCGCGGATCCGGAAGCCGCCGCGATTCCGATCCTGCCCTACCTGCCGGAGCTCATCGTCGGCACGCTGATCTTCGCCCTCTACTACTTCCTCATCCGCAAATACGTCTTCCCCTCGCTGGAGCAGGCGTATGCCGAGCGGAAGGCGGCCATCGAGGGCGGCATGGATCAGGCTGCGGAGGCCCAGCGCGAGGCCGAGGCGGTGCTGTCGCAGTATCAGGCCCAGCTCGCCGAGGCCCGCAGCGAGTCGGCGCGCATCCGCGAGGACGCGCGCGAGCAGGGTGCCGCGATCATCGCGGAGATGCGCGAGCAGGCCCAGACCGAGGCGAACCGCATCACGACCCACGCCCAGCGGCAGATCGAGGCCGAGCGCCACCAGGCGGTCGTCTCGCTGCGGCAGGAGGTGGGTCGCCTCTCGACCGATCTGGCGAGCCGCATCGTCGGTGAGTCGCTGCACGACGAGACCCGTCAGCGGGGCATCGTCGACCGCTTCCTCGCCGAGCTCGAGTCGGGGGACATCCGCCCCACGGCGGCCGGCCGCTCCGGTGGCGTGCCCGCCGGAGACGGGGTGGCGTGATGCAGGGCGTCTCGCGGGCGGCACACGACCAGGTCCGTGCGGCGCTGCAGACGGCGCTCGACGGCGGCGCCGACTGGGCGCGCCTGTCCGAGGAGTTGTTCTCGGTCGTCGAGCTGCTCGACGGCAGCAGCATGCTGCGCCGGGCGCTGGCCGACCCGTCGGGCACCCCCGAGGGCAAGCGGGCGCTGGCCGCGCGGCTGCTCGACGGCAAGGTGCAGCCGGCGACGCTGGCGTTGGTCAACGAGGCCGTCTCGCAGCGCTGGTCACACGAGCAGGACCTGACCGAGGCGCTCGACTGGGCTGCCGTCGAGACGCAGGTGGCGATCGCGGAGGCCGCGGGCGGCGCCGACGACCTCGAGGAGCAGCTGTTCCGCTTCGAGCGGCTCGTGGCCGGCGACGCCGGGCTGCGCGAGGCGCTCGGCGACCCGCGCCTGCCGGCCGACCGCAAGCTGGCCGTCGTGCAGCGCCTGCTCGAGGGCAAGGTGCGGCCCGAGACGCTGCGTCTCGTGCGTCAGGCGGTGTCGCACGCTCGCGGCCGGCGCCTGGCCCAGGGGCTCGGGCGCGATCTCGAGATCGCGGCCAAGCGCCGCGAGAGGCTGTCGGCGGTCGTCACCGTGGCGCTGCCCCTGACCGGTGACCAGCACGACCGGCTCGAGACGGTGCTCGGCCGCATCTACGGCCGGCCGGTCGCTCTCAAAGTGATCATCGACCCCGCGGTGCTCGGCGGCATCCGCGTGCAGGTCGGCGACGAGGTCGTGGACGGCACGATCGTGCGGCGACTCGACGAGGCCCGCCGAATCCTGGGTGCCTGACGCCTGTCGGGCGAGCCCACCACTGAACCAGCCGGCCGCCGGCCACCCGATGTAGAACGAGGAGACGACACACGATGACGGAGCTGACGATCCGTCCCGAGGAGATCCGGGACGCACTGGACGCCTACGTCCAGTCCTACGAGCCCAGCGCGGCCTCTCGCGAGGAAGTCGGCCGCGTCGCCGACGCCGCCGACGGCATCGCGCACGTCGAAGGCCTGCCGTCGGCCATGACGAACGAGCTGCTCGAGTTCGAGGACGGCACGCTCGGCATCGCACTCAACCTCGACGTGCACACCATCGGTGTCGTCGTGCTCGGCGACTTCTCCGGCATCGAGGAGGGGCAGGTCGTCAAGCGCACCGGCGAGGTGCTCTCGGTGCCGATCGGCGACGCCTTCCTCGGCCGGGTGGTCAACCCGCTCGGCCAGCCCATCGACGGCCTCGGCGACATCGAGTCCGAGGGGCGCCGCGAGCTGGAGCTGCAGGCCCCCAACGTCATGATGCGCAAGTCGGTGCACGAGCCGCTGCAGACCGGCATCAAGGCCGTCGACGCGATGATCCCGATCGGGCGCGGCCAGCGGCAGCTCATCATCGGTGACCGCCAGACCGGCAAGACGACGGTCGCGATCGACACGATCATCAACCAGAAGGCCAACTGGGACTCGGGTGACCCCGACAAGCAGGTGCGCTGCATCTACGTGGCGATCGGCCAGAAGGGCTCGACGATCGCGTCCGTGCGCGGCACGCTCGAGGAGTCCGGCGCGCTGGACTACACGACGATCGTCGCGGCGCCCGCCTCCGACGCCGCCGGCTTCAAGTACCTCGCCCCCTACACCGGCTCGGCCATCGGCCAGCACTGGATGTATCAGGGCAAGCACGTGCTCATCGTCTTCGACGACCTGTCCAAGCAGGCCGAGGCCTACCGCGCGGTGTCGCTGCTGCTGCGCCGCCCGCCGGGCCGCGAGGCCTACCCCGGCGACGTCTTCTACCTGCACAGCCGGCTGCTCGAGCGCTGCGCCAAGCTCTCCGACGAGATGGGGCGCGGCTCGATGACCGGGCTGCCGATCATCGAGACGAAGGCGGGAGACGTGTCGGCCTACATTCCGACCAACGTCATCTCGATCACCGACGGCCAGATCTATCTGCAGGCCGACCTCTTCAACTCCAACGTGCGCCCCGCCATCGACGTGGGTGTCTCGGTGTCCCGAGTCGGCGGCTCGGCGCAGATCAAGGCGATGAAGTCGGTCGCCGGGCGTCTCAAGCTCGATCTCGCGCAGTTCCGCGCGATGGAGGCGTTCGCCATGTTCGCCTCCGACCTCGACCCCGCCTCCCGGGCCCAGCTCGCGCGCGGTGCGCGGCTCGTCGAGCTGCTCAAGCAGCCGCAGAGCTCGCCGCTGCCGGTCGAGAAGCAGGTCGTCGCGGTGTGGGCCGGCACGACGGGCCAGCTCGACGACGTCGCGGTCGAGGACGTGCGCCGCTTCGAGCGCGAGTTCCTCGACTACCTCGGCCGCGAGGAGAGCGGCATCTTCGACACGATCCGCGAGACCCAGAAGCTCGAGGACGACACCGTCGGGTCGCTGGAGAAGGCGATCGGCGCGTTCAAGAAGCAGTTCGACCCGGGCAAGGGCCCCGACCTCGTCGCCCAGGACGAGAAGCACGAGGCGCTCGAGGACGGCCAGATCGACCAGGAGCAGATCAAGGCTCGATGAGCCCTGACGGTGGCGCGGCGCCCGGCGCCGCGCCACCGCCGCTCATCGACCGACGACCCAGTCAGAGAGGGAGACGATATGGGAGCGCAGATCCGGGAGTACCGGCAGCGCATCCGCTCCGTGAGCTCGATCAAGAAGATCACCCGCGCCATGGAGCTCATGGCGGCGTCGCGGGTCGTCCGGGCGCGGCAGCGCGTCGAGGCGACGACCCCCTACGCGCAGGCCATCCAGCGCGCGCTGTCGGCGCTGACGAGCCACTCCGACGTCGACCACCCGCTGACGCACGAGGCCGAGGCCCCCTGCCGGGCGGCGGTGCTCATCGTGACGAGCGACCGGGGGTTGGCGGGCGCCTACGCGAGCTCGGTGCTCAAGGAGAGCGAGCAGCTGCTCGAGCGGCTCCGCCAGGAGAATAAGGAACCCGTGCCCTACCTCTACGGGCGCAAGGCGGTGGGCTTCTACCGCTTCCGGCGGCGCGAGTTCGCCGAGTCGTGGGAGGGCGGCACCGACGCCCCCGTCTACGAGCGGGCGGCCCAGATCGCCGACAAGCTCGTCGAGGCCTTCCTGCTGCCCTCGGACGAGGGCGGCGTCGACGAGGTGCACATCGTCTACACGAAGTTCGTCTCGATGGTGACCCAGGAGCCGCGCGTGCTGCGCATCCTGCCGATCCAGGTCGTCAAGGACGACGGCGAGACGCCCGCCGCGGCCGACGACGAGGGTCTGCTGCCGCTGTACGAATTCGAGCCGAACGCCGAGAAGGTGCTCGACGAGGTGCTCCCGCAGTATGTGCGGCACCGCATCTTCAACTGCCTCCTGCAGGCGGCGGCCTCCGAGCTCGCGGCGCGGCAGCGTGCGATGAAGTCGGCGACCGACAACGCCGAGGAACTCATCAAGACCTACACCCGTCTGGCCAACCAGGCCCGTCAGGCGGAGATCACCCAGGAGATCAGCGAGATCGTGGGCGGCGCCAACGCCCTCGCGGACGCGAAGTAAGGAGTACGCCGACATGACCACGCAGTTCGCCGACCAGACCGACACCCAGACCCAGGGTGGCGGCCGCGGTCGACTCTCCCGGATCATCGGCCCGGTCGTCGACATCGAGTTCCCCGTCGACGCCATGCCCGACCTCTACAACCTGCTCTACACCGAGGTCGACCTCTCGGGCGACGGCAAGGTCACCGAGAACGAGGGCAAGAAGCGCATCAACCTCGAGGTGGCGCAGCACATCGGCGACAACCTCGTGCGCGCGATCTCGCTGCAGCCGACCGACGGCCTCGTGCGCGGCGCGACCGTCATCGACACCGGCGGGCCCATCACGGTGCCCGTCGGCGACGTGACGCTCGGCCACGTCTTCAACGCGACCGGCACCTGCCTCGACCTCGACGGCGACGAGACGCTGGAGGTCAAGGAGCGCTGGGGCATCCACCGTTCCGCCCCCGCCTTCGACCAGCTCGAGTCGAAGACCGAGATGTTCGAGACCGGCATCAAGGTCATCGACCTGCTGACGCCCTATGTGCAGGGTGGCAAGATCGGCCTCTTCGGCGGCGCGGGCGTCGGCAAGACCGTGCTCATCCAGGAGATGATCGCGCGCGTGGCCCGCGACCACGGTGGTGTCTCGGTCTTCGCCGGCGTCGGTGAGCGGACCCGTGAGGGCAACGACCTCATCGTCGAGATGGAGGAGGCCGGCGTCCTCGGGCAGACGGCCCTCGTCTTCGGCCAGATGGACGAGCCGCCGGGCACCCGCCTGCGGGTCGCGCTGTCGGCGCTGACGATGGCGGAGTACTTCCGCGACGTGCAGAAGCAGGACGTGCTGCTCTTCATCGACAACATCTTCCGCTTCACGCAGGCGGGCTCCGAGGTGTCGACGCTGCTGGGCCGCATGCCCTCGGCCGTGGGCTACCAGCCGACGCTCGCCGACGAGATGGGCGTGCTGCAGGAGCGGATCACCTCGACCCGCGGCCACTCGATCACCTCGATGCAGGCGATCTACGTGCCCGCCGACGACTACACCGACCCGGCTCCGGCGACGACGTTCGCCCACCTCGACGCGACGACGGAGCTCTCCCGCGAGATCGCCTCGCTCGGTATCTACCCGGCGGTGGACCCGCTGACGTCGACCTCGCGGATCCTCGACCCGCGCTACGTCAAGCAGGACCACTACGACACGGCCGTCCGGGTGCGCTCGATCCTGCAGAAGAACAAGGAGCTGCAGGACATCATCGCGATCCTCGGCATCGACGAGCTGTCCGAGGAGGACAAGATCCTCGTCAACCGGGCTCGCCGCATCCAGCGGTTCCTGTCGCAGAACACCTACGTGGCGAAGCAGTTCACCGGCATCGAGGGCTCGACCGTGCCGCTCACCGAGACCGTCGAGGCGTTCACGAAGATCGCCGACGGCGACTACGACGACGTGCCTGAGCAGGCGTTCTTCATGTGCGGCGGGCTGGACGACGTGGAGCGCCAGGCAAAGGAGTTGGAGCGCTGACGGCGCGGAGCGGCCCAGTCGACGAGGCGGCCCCCACCACTGGTGGGGGCCGCTTTGTCGTGCCCGATCGGGCCGAAGTTGGACGGTCGTCCTCGTATCGTGTTGGTGCAGAAAGGAATTCGTTGCGCTGCGGTAGAATTACACCTGGGTAGGGGGTCGCGGGCTTCGGGCTCGCGAAATTGTCAGCCACAGGAAGGCCGTCACGCATGAGTTCTGCTTCGGATACGGCGCGCGCGCATCGCCTGCGCCGGGGCCATCGCGCCGGCGACGCGGTCGTCGGCAGCAACGATGTCGTCGTCGAACGCTGGGAGCGGGAGCCGCTGCTGCAGCGGGTGGAGGCGCACCTGCGGGAGCCGCGGCCCGTCACGGCCGTCGCCATCGGGTCGGTGAACATCGATCACTTCACGCACTTCGGCCGCGGGCGCATCGAGCTGGCCAACGATCCCGAGCGCACCGGCGTCGACTGGGTCATGCTCGCCGACGGCGCGCCGGTCGCCTACCGGGCGCGACTCGCCAGCGGCCGGCCGTGGCCGCGCCTGACGGGGGCGGACCTGCTGCCCGATCTCCTGGCGTCGGCGCAGCGCACCGGGGCCAGCGTCGGATTCCTCGGTGGTCAGCCGCAGGTGCACGACTCCCTGCGCGGGGTCGTGGCGCGTGACTTCCCCGGGGTCGACTGCGACTTCTGGGCGCCGGAACGGCACGACATCGACTCGCCGAGCGGGTCGACGCAGATCGCGGCGCAGATCCGCGCGCGCGGTGTCGACGTGCTGGCGGTCGCCCTCGGCAAGCCGCGTCAGGAGCTGTGGATCCAGCGCTACGGCCGGCTCACGGGCGCCAGGGTGCTGCTGGCCTTCGGGGCGTCGGCCGACTTCCTCGCCGGCAAGGTCGACCGCGCGCCGGAGTGGATGCGCAACAACGGGCTGGAGTGGGCCTACCGGCTGCGGCAGGAGCCGCGGCGCCTGGCGCGCCGCTACCTCGTCGAGGGGCCTCCGGCGCTGACCCGCATCGTGCGGGCTCGAGAGCTCTGACGGTTCACCGCCCGCGCCTCGGGTCGCTCGAGGCGCGGGCGGCGCATGTGTGCATGGCCGGGGGTGGCCGGCTCAGTCGCCGCGACACGGTGACGATCTGGTGTGGCGAAGGACCGTCACACACTCGCCATGGAGGGCAACCGTGTCCCACCCCCTGCCTGCCCGCCCCACCCGCCTGCCGGATCCGGCCCGCGGACGTGCCCGGACGGGCGTGCGATGGGCCGCACCGCTGGTGCTCGGCGCGATAGCGCTGGGGATCGCGTCGCCGACCGGCAGCGCCGCGTCGGCCCAGCCCCCGACGCCTGCGGTGAGCGCGCCGGCGCCCGTCGTCGCGCCGTTCGTCGCGCGCAGCACGGCGGCGCCGCGCGACGTGCGGGACTCCCGGGGGCAGGTGTGGCAGGCCCGGACGGTGGGCTGGGGCACGTGGAACCGTTCGGACGGCCTGGCGGGGAAGGAGATCGCGGGCACGGCGGACGACGCCATCTACCGCGCGAACGCCTGGGGCATCAAGTGGTATCGGCTCGACGTGCCGGCGGCCACGACCTACCGGGTGCGGCTGCACATGGCCGAGGACTTCTTCTCCGGCCCCGGCAAGCGCGTCTTCGACGTGTCCGCGGAGGGGCGGGTCGTGGCGCGCGGCGTCGACATCTTCAAAGCTGTCGGGCGCGCGAAGGCGCACGTCGTGGAGTTCACGGTGCCGGTGCGCGACGGCCGTCTCGATGTCGACTTCACGGCCCGCGAGAACAACCCGCTGATCTCGGCGATCGAGGTCGTCTCGGCGGCGCCCCTGCCGCGGTCCACCACGGCCGTGGCGAGCACGAATGTCGTGGTCTCGCCCAAGAGCTTCTGGCGCACGAGCATCCGCAACGCACCGCTGGCGGGCAATTCGAGCAGGACGGCCGCCCTCGTCGCCAAGAATGTGCGCGACCATTGGGGAGGCACGGCCGGCTTCAACACGCATCACTACAACACGCCGATCTATAAGGTGGGCCCCCTGCAGCGCAAGGTGCGTGTGGCCTTCAACGATTGTCAGCGCAAGGGCTATCTGCCCAACAATCTCTTCACGGGCTTCAAACAATTCGTCGACGTGCCCGTGCCCACGCATGCCGTGCCCGCTGCGGGCACCGACGGCGCGATGACGATCTACGACCCGGCCGCCGACAAGGTGTGGGAGTTCTGGCAGATGCGGCGCACGGGCCCAGGCTCGTGGAGCGCGTGCTGGGGCGGGCGCATCGACGCTGTCTCGAGGTCGCAGGGAGTCTTTCCCAAGCCCTACGGCTCGACGGCGAGCGGGCTCATGCTCGGCGCCGGCGTCGTCACGGTCGCCGACGTGCGCCGCGGCCGCATCGACCACGCGATGCCGCTGGCGGTCATCGACGCCGCGACCTGGACCCGGATCTCGTGGCCCGCCAACCGCTCCGACGGCAACTCCGACGATCCGGACGCGGTCATGGAGGGTCAGCGCCTGCGGCTCGACCCGAAGCTCGACGTCGCGGCGCTCGGCCTGAGCCCCGTGGGCCAGATGATCGCGCGGGCCGCGCAGGAATACGGCTTCGTCGTCGTCGACAAGGGGGAGGCCGTGGCGGTCATCGCCGAGTCCGGCGAACCCGAGCGCGCCCGCACCGGCGTCAACCCGTGGGATGTGCTGCTGCCGGAGTCGTCGCACCGCTCGATGCGCGGGTTCCCGTGGGAGCGGTTGCAGGCGCTTCCGCCGAACTACGGGCGTCCCTGAGCGTCGGGAGTCCTGCGCGAGCGGCACCCGTCGACAACGGCTCACCGCCGCGAGCGGCAATTGTCTCAGGTTCAACTATTCGGGGACGATGGTCAGATCAGCAGGGCGAGTAAAGGGCAAGCAAAGCCACTCATTCGCTCCGCTGGGCGTCCGGCGCCTTCACAGCGCGGGACGTTCGCCACGGATGGCAAGGCTGCACAGGGATGTCGCACGGGTGTTGTCGACGCAAGTCCTGACACCGGTCGCGAGTCTTTTGTGGGCCCAAGACTAGGGACTGGTGTTTGTGTGATGTCTGCAATGAATCGATTCGTCGCGTCGACGGCCGTGGGCCTCGTCGTGACCGGTGTCGGTGTGCTGCCTGCGACCTCGGTCGAGGCGAGCACGCCTGTCGTGAATGCGCGGATCAACGCTCGGTGGGGAAGCGTGGTCGACAGCGCGGGCAACACCTGGGCCGGGCGAAGCGGATTCGCCGGCCCGGTGAACCGGTCGGACGGCCTGGCCGGGCGGGAGATCGCCGGCACGACCGACGACATCCTGTATCAGTCGAATGTCTGGGGGATGACGTCGTTCAACCGGGCGGTGCCCAACGGCAGCTACCAGGTGCGTCTGCTCATGGCCGAGGACTACCACGCCCTGGCCGGCAAGCGCGTGTTCAACGTCACCTCCGAGGGGGCGCCCGCGCTCACGGGCGTCGACATCATCGGGGCCGTGGGGGCCCGGGCGGCCGCCTACGAGCGGACCTTCACGACCCGGGTGACCGACGGCTCGCTCGACCTGGGGTTCGTCGCCCTCGCCGACAAGCCGCTGGTCAGCGCCATCGAGATCATCTCGGTGCCCGACCCCGGATCGGTCGTCAAGCCGCCGTCCCCGTCGGACGCGACGACGTCGACCGGCGGCACGGCGGCGACGGTCGAGACCCTGGCGACGACACCGGACGTCTCTGGGGGAGGGCAGCGGCCGACGCTGGTCAACGGGCTGTTGACGAGCGTCGCCGGCGGCGGCGACTCCCGGTCGGAGGTCTTCTGGGGCACGTCGACCGCGGGCCGCTACCGCCTCGCGCGCGGCACGACGGTCACGGCGGAGTTCGCGGTGCGGCACCGCTTCTCCAACCCGGCGACGGGTGCCCTGCCGAGCACGGCGACGTGGCACACCATCTATCAGCTGCACGGCCCGACGATGAAGAACACCTGGCCCTCGCCGCCGCTGACGATCGCCTGGCAGAACGGCACCTACCGCGTCGGCGGCGGGTCGTCGGTGCCGACGAGCACCGGCACGATGGTCAACCAGGGCAGCTGGTACATGCCGTACGCGGCGGCCCCGGAGAACGTCTGGCGCACGCTGAAGGTCACGACCTACCTCGACGGGCCGGGCCGCGGGTGGGTGTCGATCTGGATCGACGGGCAGCCCTACCTGCAGCGCTGGATGCCGACGGCAGGCACGATGTACACCGACGCCGGCGCCTACTCCCACCAGGAGATCTCCATCAAGTCGGGCCTCTACACCGGCACCCAGTCGCCGACGTGGAACCGCTGGGTCGAACAACGCGGCATGAAGATCACCGTCTCGACGCCGACGCGCACCCAGACCGCGGTGGTCTCCTAGGTCACCGGTCTCCTAG
>JBDIAP010000044.1:0-23711 GCA_039812485.1 Kineosphaera sp. | reverse complement strand
GCCGTGAGTGTCGCCGCCATGACACAAGCCTTGCCCCGGCGATGCGCGGGAGCAACCGTGTATCCCACCCGTTCTCAGCACCCGCTCACCACACCCGCTCACCACACCCGCTCACCACACCCGCTCACCACACCGCTCGTCACACCCGCGAGCGCTCCCGCGAAAGGCCCGCCATGCTGCGCACCCGACTGCTCGCCGTCTGCTCGACCGCCGCTCTGGCGGCAACCCTGGCGTCAGCGCCGGCGGCCCACGCCGCCTGGCAGTTCTCCACCGGGAACCTCATCGACGTGCGCCTCGCCTGCCGTGACGGCATGCGCGTCGGGGTCGCGGTCTCGGGCGAGGGCGTGGGCACGAGCGGCGTCACGCGCACCGTGTCGGCAGCGCAGCCGGTGCCGGAGCAGTGGACCCAGAACACACCGCTGGCCGTGCGCGCCTCGGTCACCGTGCCCCCGGTGCGGGTGCCGACGACCGTGACACTCGACGGAGCGGACGGCTCGCAGGCGGTATCCGTCACGCACCTCGGCGAGTTCACGGTGCCGTCGCGGGTCGCGCTCGATCCCGGTCCGATCGCCGTGACGGCCGCGGTCCCGCTCGAGCAGGACAGCCCACACCCTGCAGAGGTCACCGACTGCTACCTGTTCGCCCCCATCGATGTCGCGCCCGGCGATCGACGCCACCGGATCCGGATCGACCGCGCTCAGGTGAGCGTCGCCCTCCTCAGCACGGCCCAGCTGCAGGCCGACAGGCTCAGCGTCGGCGACATGCGGTTCGGGCCCGCGAAGGCGCCCGTCCGGTCGAGCCGAACGCGGGACGTCAACGGCGACGGCCGGCGCGACCTCGTGCTGACGTTCCGGACCTCGGCGACGGGCCTGACCTGCGCGAGCCGCACCGCGACCCTGCTCGGCACGACCCGCAGCGGCGGTCACCTGGAGGGGAGCGGACCGGTGCGCCCCATCGGCTGCCGCCGGTGACCGCAGCGCCGCGGGCCCGCCGCGCCCACGCCCGCGGCCTGGTCGCGCACAGCTCTCCCTGCCCCGAGGACAGGCAACTCCCTGCCCCGAGGAGGCGACGTGGGGGAGAACGCCGCCGGACCGTCGCCGCTCGGTGTCCTCGCCGCCGCTCGGTGACGTCGCTGGTGGGTGTCATCGCTGCTGGGTGTCGTGGCGGCTCGGTGTCGTGGCGGCTCGGTGCCGTCGTCGCTGCTGAGTGTCGTCGCGTGGGTGTCGCTGCTCAGGTCGGCGACCTCCGGCCGACCCACGGCACTCCGCAGGAGACCGAGCTGCCGGTCGCCCCCTACAAGGTCGCCCGCCTACACGGAGACGGCGACGCACACGACGCGCCGTGACGATCGGGTGCCGCTCAGTCCCGGTCGATGATCCCGCGCACGAAGGCGGCCTGGCCGATGTGCTGCGTGATGTCGTTGACGACGCTCGCAACCCGCACGAGCAGCGTCACCGGCGGATCCCACGACTCGTCGACGACGCGGCCCCAGTCGTCGTCGGTCAGCGTGGCGAGGAAGGCGCGGGTCTTGAGGTGCACCGCGTCGTAGTAGTCGGCGAGCAGGGCTGCCGGTGCCTTGATCTGCGCGACGTCTGCCGTCGTCATGCCGTAGCCGATCGCCTCCGACGGGAAGGGCAGATCCATGCGGCCCGCGAACCGCTCCGACGTGTAGGTCTGGGCGGCGAACTCCTCGCGCCCGATCGCCGCCGCGGCGCGGCTGATGTGGTCGTCTTCGACGCGCGCCAGATGCCAGACGAGCCAGTCGATGGTGTTGGCGTCGGGGTCGATGCGCCGGGTGAGTTGGGTCTCGTCCAGCCCGGCGAGAGTGTCGCGCACCAGCTCCGGCATGCGGTCGAAGAGATCGATGAAGGCGTCCGTGGGACTCATGGGGCGACCGTAACCCGGGCACGTCCTCGCCGGCACGCGGGCACCGCGCAGAGCCGGCGCGTCCGCGCGTCGCGGTCTCGTCGGCGTCTCAACCCTGCGAGTGAGAATCATAATCAGTATTGCTAGGGTCGCCGCCATGACCTCAGTGCGCCTTCGGCCCTCGCTCGCCCCGTCCCTCGCCGTCCTGTCCCTCGCCGCCGTCACGCTGGCCGCGTGTGGCGACGCCCCGCCCGTGGCCTCCGCGCCCGCCGAGCCGTCGGCATCGACGGCGGCACCGGGCTCGGGTGAGAAGGAGGTGCCGGCCCTGACCCCCCGGGTCCTCGTCGCCGATGCGGGCGGCCTGCGCCTGCTCGACGCCACGAGCGGCAAGACGCTGCACACCCACCCCTCGTCCGACTTCCTGCGCCTCTCCGACGCCGGCGACGGGCGGCATGTCGTCGTCGCCGACGGCGACACGTTCCGCGTCTACGACGGCGGGCTGGAGCTCAAGGCGCACGGCGACCACGACCACGCCTACACCTACAATCCCGGCCTGACCGGCACCGCCTATGCCGCGGCGCACGCCGGGCACGTCGTGCCCCACAGCGGCACGACGGCGCTCTTCGGCGACGGCGACGGCTCGATCCAGCTCGTGCCCACCGACCAGATCGCCCGGCCGGACGCGCAGGTCGTGCGCACCAAGGCCGACGCCCCGCACCACGGCGTGGCGGCGTGGCTCGGCGCCGCGGGGCTGCTGACGACCCAGGGCACCGAAAAGGCACGCAAGACTGTGCAGCTCAAGAAGGGCGACGCCGTGGTCGCCTCCACCGACGACTGCGCAGGCGTGCACGGGGAGGCCGTGGCCCAGCCCATCAAGGGCGGGCCGGTGGTCTTCTTCGGCTGCGAGGACGGTCCGGTCGTCTATCGCGACAAGGCGTTCCACAAGATCGCGGTGAAGGAGCCCTACGCCCGCACCGGCAACGCGGCCGGCACGCCGTCCTCGCCGATCGTGCTCACCGACTACAAGGTCGACAAGGACGCCAAGCCCGTCGAGCGCCCGACGCGGGTGGCGCTCGTCGACACGCAGAAGGACTCGCTGCGCACCGTCGACCTCGGGTCGAGCTACTGGTTCCGGTCGCTGGGGCGCGGGCCGCACGGCGAGGGTCTCGTCCTCACCTACGACGGCAACCTCACGGTCGTCGACGAGCACACCGGAGCGATCAGCGCCCGCATCCCGGTGATCGCGCCGTGGCAGGAGAAGGAGAAGTGGCAGGAGCCCGGCCCCATCCTCAAGGTCGCGGGCGACCGGGCCTACGTCACCGACGCCCAGAAGAACGAGCTCGCCGTGGTCGACCTCGAGAAGCGCACGGTCGTGGCACGGCACGCCCTGTCCTCGCCCGCGGTCGAGCTGGCCGTCGTCACCGGCGCGGCCGAGGGTGCGAGCGAACACGCGGGCCATCACCATCACTGACAGCTGCGCCGCCGCGCCGATTAGGGTGACCGCATGGCATGGATGGGCCCCCGGGTCGGCGCGGCCTCCTCGCCCGAGCTGCTCGTGCTGCACGGCGTGCGGGTGCTCGGCGGGCCGTCGCTCGTCGAGCTCGCCGACCTCTACGACCTCGACTACCGGCGCACTCACGAGCTGCTCACCTCCTATCACGCCATGGGGTGGGTGCAGCCCAGCGAGTTCTTCGGGGCCACGAGTTGGTATCTGTCCGACGCCGGCACGTGCGCCGGCGAGCGGCTGGCGGCGCAGGAGCTGGACGACACACAACAGCGAGCGGTCATCACGGCGGCGCACGCCGACTTCCGGCCGCTCAACGTGAGCCACGGCCAGGTGTGCACCGACTGGCAGCTGCGCCCGACGCTCGATGACCGGCTGGCGGCCAACGATCACACCGACCGCGCGTGGGACGCGCGCGTCGTCGCCGAACTGGTCGACATCGCCGCCGGCCTCGACTCGGTGTGTGAGCGGCTGACCGGGGTGCTCGACCGATTCGGGGTGCACACCCCGCGCTATCGCGCCGCGCTCGATCGGGTCCGCGCCGGCGACGGCGCCTGGCTCAACGCGCCCGATCGACCCTCCTGCCAGATCGTGTGGATTCAGCTTCACGAGGATCTCCTCGCGACCCTCGGCATCCCTCGCGGATCCGATGGGTGACGTCGTGCTGCGCGGCCTGGGGTCGGCCCCCGGCCTGGCTCGGGGCCGGGTGGTGCTCGTCACGGGACCGGTGGACTTCGGCCGGGTGCAGCGCGGCGACGTGCTCGTGTGCCGCACGACGGACCCCGCGTGGACCCCGCTCTTCGGCGTCGTCGCCGCCGTCGTCACGCAGACCGGCGGCATGCTGTCGCACGCGGCGATCGTCGCGCGCGAGGTCGGCATCCCCGCCGTCGTCGGCGCCGGTGGGGCCATGGACGTGCTGGTCGACGGCGAGACGTATGCCGTCGACGGCGCCGCCGGCACGGTGTCGGCGACGCGCTGACGGCAAGCGCCCGCGAGCGCCGGGGCCGTCCCTGCTCGCTCGAGAAGGGTGGGCGGATCCAGCCCGTGGTCTGGGTCGCCCGCGATCCCGGGACCGGCCCCACCCGGGGTCGACCCTCGTGCGAGCCCCGCGGCTGCGGTCCGATACCGGCGTGCCTCGGGTTGCGCCGGCCTCCTGCGCTCAGTCGCGATGCACGGGCAGGCCCGCGGCCAGCCATCCCGCGAAGCCGTCGATGACGTCGGCGACATCGCGGCGGCCGAGTCGCTGCAGGCGGTCGGTGGCCAGGCTCGAGGCGTAACCCTCGTTGCACATGATGAGCACCGCCCGGCCCGGGTCGGCGGCTTCGGTCGCCGCCCAGGCGCCGCTCGCGTCGAGACGCCATTCCAGGGCTGTCAGCTCGACCTCGAGCGCGCCGGGCACGCGACCGCACTCGCGCCGCCGCGCCGAGTCCCGGATGTCCACGACGAGCGCGCCCGCGCTCTGTGCCGCGTGCGCCTGCTCCGGGGTGACCCGACGGATGGACTGCCGCACCCGGGCCAGCTCGTCGTCGATCGCGCTCATGGCTCTGTGTCTACCGCGTGCCGTCCTGCTGTCGAACGGTGGCCCCGAACCCCCGGTCGGAGGCCGCCCGTGCTGCGGTCACGTGCCGCAGAAGGTGACGTGCGGCGGGCTGCCATCGGGTGCGGGCTCGGTGAGATCCTCGAGGCCGGGGCGCTGCTCGTAGGGCCGCGAGCACGCCGCGACGAGCCGCTCGAACGGCCCGAGATCGCCCGCTGTCGCCGCGCTGAGCGCTTCCTCGACCCGGTGGTTGCGCGGGATGTAGAGGGGGTTGACCGCGTCCATCCCCACGCGTGCGCCCGCCCGCGTCCGGCCGCCCGCGGCCAGGGCAGCCTCCCAGCGACCCGCCCAGGCGTCGAACGGCGCGCGCTGCTCGAAGAGGCCCCACGCCGTGCCTGCCGCGAGCATGCGAAAGAACAGTGTGTAGTCGATGTGGTGTTCGTGCAGCAGGACGAGCAGGTCGGAGCACAGCTGCCGGTCGGGCGTGGGGAGCCCGAGCTTGGCGGCGAGGGCCGCCGCGGCGTAGTCGTCGTAGCGCGCGCCGAACCCCTGGAGGACCCCGGTCGCCGCCTCGATCGCCGCGTCGGGATCGGCGTCGATGAGCGGCAGCAGGGACTCGGCGAAGCGGGCGAGGTTCCAGCCGGCGGCGGCGGGCTGGTTGCCGTAGGCGTAGCGGCCGCCGTGATCGATCGAGCTGAAGACCGCAGCCGGGTCGTAGGCGTCGAGGAAGGCGCACGGCCCGTAGTCGATGGTCTCGCCCGAGATCGTCATGTTGTCGGTGTTCATCACGCCGTGGACGAAGCCGACCGACATCCAGCGCGCGACGAGCGCGGCCTGTGCGTCGAGCACGTGCCCGAAGAGCGCGAGGTAGGGGTTGTCGGCGTCCGCGGCCTGCGGGTAGTGCCGGGCGATGGCGTAGTCCGCGAGGCTGCGCAGCAGGTCGGCGTCGCCGGTGGCGGCCGCGTATTGGAACGTGCCGACCCGCAGGTGGCTCGCGGCGACCCGGCACAACACAGCCCCCGGTTCCGCACCCGTGTCGCGCAGCACCCGCCGCCCAGTGGCGACGACCGACAGGGCCCGAGTCGTCGGGATGCCCATCCCGTGCATCGCCTCGCCCATGAGGTATTCGCGCAGCATCGGCCCGAGGACCGCGAGCCCGTCGCCGCCGCGCGCGAACGGCGTGCGCCCCGACCCCTTGAGGTGCAGGTCGCGTCGCCGCCCCTCGACATCGAGCACCTCGCCGAGCAGGAGCGCGCGCCCGTCGCCGAGCCGCGGTGAATAGCCGCCGAACTGGTGACCTGCGTAGACCTGCGCGTAGGTCGTCACCCCCGCGGGCACCGCCCCGACCAGCAACGCGACCCCGTCGGGGCGCCGCAGTGCGTCGGGGTCGACGCCGAGTTGCCTGGCCAGCGGTTCGTTGAGCTCGACGAGTCTCGGCGCCTCGACGCCCTGAGCGGACCACTCCAGCGACAACCCCGGCACCGCGTCGGCATAGGAGGTCTCGAACTGGAAGGGCACGGTGGCGACGCTCATCCCCCGAGCCTAAGAAACCCGGGTCTGCGGCGATAGTCGGCACGTCGGGCGTGCGGACCGTCGTCAGCCGCGGCCGTCTCGGGCGCGAGCGTTGCAGGGGAAGGCCCGAACGTCGTACATCAACCGATGGTCGAGGCTGACGATCGTCGCAAAGGTGCAGGTCACGTTTCTTGGCCGCACCTCGATCGGTGGTTGATGTACGACGTTGCGGCCTCACGTCGTCCCGGTGGGGGTGCCGGATGCGCCGATTCTGGCCGCACGGTCGGCCTGGAGCGCTCCCATCGGCTCTCTGTCTCCGCCTGTGGCGAGGTCCGCTGCGGGCCGTCCGTTCGGTGGCCATCGCCGAGCCGCACGCCCCGTGCCCCCCGCGTCGTTAGCCTGGGAGCAGGCACCGAACCGCACGGGCGTCGAGCCCGACGACGCGCGAGGGGACGAGATGCGAGCGAACTCGGTTGCGACACCAGAGAATCGCGACGCCGTGAGGCCCGCGACGCGGCCCGAGATGATCCGAGCGCGGCGTGGTCCCGCGGCGCTGCGGGTGGCCCGGCTCAGCGCGGGGATGGCGGTGCAGAAGGCGGCGTTCGCCTACGCGAGGATCGCGCGGTCCGACCCGCTGGAGGAGCTGTTCCGGCGCGACGACGCCGACCCCTACCCCCTCTACGAAAGGCTTCGGGCCGTGGGCCCGCTGGGGCGGTCGGCGGTCGGGTTCCGCTACAGCGCGGATCACGCGGTGTGCTCGCGCATGCTGACGTCGCGCGACTTCGTCACGATGCCGCCCGACGGCGTGCGGGGCTTCGACGCCGACATGGATCTGTCACTGCTGCAGCTCGATCCGCCTGACCACACCCGGCTGCGCCGGGTCGTCGCGCCGGCCTTCGCGCGGTCCCGGCTCGAGGCCTACCGGCCGCTCGTCGAACGTACGGTCGACCGGCTGCTGGCCGGGGTGACGTCGGGTCGCCCATGGGATCTCACGACGACGCTGAGTTCGCCGCTGCCGATCGCGGTCATCACGGCGATGCTCGGGGTGGTGGACTACGACGAGCCGGCGTTCGTGCGGTTCGGCAACGCGCTCGCCGCGGCCCTCGACGGGGTGCGGTCGCCGGCACACGCGGCGCAGCTCGTCGCCTCGTCCCAGGCGCTCGACGTGCTGTTCACCCGACTCTTCGAGAAGCGCGCGCGTGACCCGGGCAGCGACGTCGTCAGCACGCTCGTCGCCGCGCACCAGGAGGGCCGGGTCGCCGCCGAGGACATGCTGCCGCTGTGTGCCCTGCTGCTGCTCGCGGGCTTCGAGACGACGGTCAACCTCATCGGCAACGCGGTGCTCACCCTCCAGCGGCACCCCGAGCAGTGGCAGCGGCTCGTCGACGACCCGGGCCTGGCGCCGCAGGCCGTCGAGGAGACCCTGCGGTTCACGCCGCCGGTGCATCTCACGGGCCGGTTCGCGCTGCGCGACACCGAGCTCGGCGGGCACACGCTGCCGCGCGGCACCGGGGTCATCGCGCTGCTGGCCGGTGCGAACCGCGACCCGGCGGTCTTCGATCGGCCGCTGGCCTTCGACATCACGCGCCCGGACGCGGGGGACCACCTCGCCTTTTCGGCGGGGGTGCACTACTGCCCGGGGGCGCCGCTGGCGCGACTCGAGGCGTCGATCGCGCTCGCCGAGCTCGTGCGACGATTCCCGCGCCTGCAGCTCGCCGGGCCCGTCGTGCCCCGCTCCGGCGTGACGATCCGCGGGCCGCGGCAGCTGCCGGTAGTGGGCTGACGCGCGCGGTCGCAGGCCCCTGCGGCGCGATCGGTGGCCCCCCCGTAGCAGGGTGGCGGATCTGGCGGCGGCGCTGGGCCGCACCGTGTGCGCCAACGCCGGTGCGAGCACTTCTCCCGCTCGACGCCCGTGCCTCGGCCCTGGCCGTGGTGCGTCCAGGCCGGCACCATGTGTCACCGACGCCGCCGACCCGTGGCCAGGGCGGCATCGGCTCCATCGGCGGGTCGGGGGCGCGACCAGGTCTGTGGGGCTGTGTTATGGGGAGCCGTGTCTGGGGAGCTGTGTCTGTGGGGCTGTGTTTGGGGAGCTGTGTTTGGGGAGCTGTGTCTGTGGGGCTGTGTCTGTGGGGCTGTCCGCGGAGCCGCATCGAGGGCTGAGCCGCATCGAGGGACTGTCGATTGGCGTCGCGCAGCGGGAGGCAGCGAGAATCCCCCCAGGAGCACGCGGCGAGCGAGTGTGGGATGCAAGGGAGCGATCGTGGCCAAGAATCCGTGGCTGTCCGCCTATCTCAGCGCGGCCCACCGCACGACCAACACGGTGGTCAACACCGCGGTGAGCACCGCGGCCGCGCACACCGCTGCCGCGGCCCGGGCGCAGTCCGCGGCCTCTCGGCGCGAGCTGGCCGCCGCCCAACGGAAGGCGCAGGACCGCGCCACCCGCGATCTGACGCGGGCCACGCGCGAGATGACCCAGGCCTGGCTCGACGTCTGGCTGCCGGTCGGCACGCCCACGCGAGGGTCATCCGGATCATCCCGGTCGTCCGGGTCGTCCGGGTCGTCCGGGCGCAAGGGCGCGGGCGCGAGCCGCCGCGCGGCCGGGCGGTCCGGGCACTCGGGGCGTTCCGGGCGTTCCGGGGGGACGCGGTGAACCTCGCCGACTACGACGCGCTGAGCTTCGACTGCTACGGCACGCTCATCGACTGGGAGGCGGGCATCGCGGCGGTGCTCGCGCCGTGGGCCCGCGCGGCCGGGCTCGACCTCGACGACGAGCAGTTGCTGCTCGCCTACGCCGACAACGAGGCGAGCGTCGAGCGCGAGCGGCCCGCGACTCTCTACAGCGATGTCCTGGCCGAGGCGTTCCGACGCACCGGTGCGACGCTAGGCGCCCCGGTCAGCGACGACTGGGCCGTCCGCCTCGGCGAATCGGTGCCGGACTGGCCGGCGTTCGCCGACTCCCGCGAGGCGCTCGCGTCGCTCGCGCGCGACTACCGGCTCATCATCGTGTCCAACGTGCACCGCGCGGGCTTCGCCGGCAGCAACGCCCGGCTGGGCGTGTCCTTCGACCGCATCATCACCGCGCAGGACGTCGGCGCCTACAAGCCGGCGGCCCCGCACTTCGAGGCGCTCGAGGCGGCGTCGGCCGAGCTGGGCGTGCCCCGCGAGCGGCTGCTGCACGTCGCCCAGAGCCTCTTCCACGACCACGTGCCCGCGCGGCGACACGGCCTGCCGTCGGTGTGGATCAACCGCCGCCACGACCGGCCGGGCTGGGGCGCGACCCCGGAGCCGGAGGCGGAGTATTCCTACGACCTGGAGTTCCCGAGCATGGGCGCCTTCGCCGAGGCTGCCCGCGAGGCCAAGCACCCCCGCGGCTGACCCGGGCCGCGCTCGGCCGCTCGCGGCCGTCGCCGACTCCCGGCATCGCCCCTAGGGTGGGCCGCGTGACCGAACTCGTCCTCATCGCCAATGCCTCCGACGGAACGATCAGCACGCTGCGCCTGGAGCGCGGCGACGACCCTGCCGGCGCGCGGCTCGAGCCCGTCGCGACCTCGGGACGCCTCACGGGATGCGGCACGTTCGCGATCGACACGGCCCGCGACCTCGTGCACGCCGCCTACAAGGCCGACGAAGGTGGCACGCCGGGCATCGCCACCTTGCGCCTGGATCGCCGCAGCGGTGAGCTCAGCGAGCTGTCGCGCCGCGACGTCGACGCCTCACTCGCCTACCTGGCCCTGACGCCCGACGGTTCGGTGCTGCTCGGGGCCTCCTACGGGGGCGGCTTCGGGGCCACCTGGCCGGTCGACACCGATGCCGATGCTCCCACCGTCGGGGAGCTCGTCGCCCGCATCGATCACCGCAACGTGCACTGCGTCGTGCCCGCCGGCGGCGTCGCCTACTTCGTCGCCCTCGGCGACGACCTCATCGCCCAGTGCGCCCTGCACGGCGATGGGTCGCTGACGCCGCTCGACCCCCCCGCGCTGCAGCTCACCACCGGTAGCGGGCCGCGGCACCTCGTCGTCGACGGCGCCAACGCGTATCTCGTCACGGAGTATTCGGGGGAGGCCATCCGTCTGGAGCGCGCCGACGACGGCACCCTGACACGGGCCGAGGCGGTCTTCGTCGTCGACCCTGCGCAGGGTCTTGGGCACAGCCGGTTCGGCGCGGACCCCACGGCCGAGCATCTCATCTGGGGCGCCGACATCCACCGCGCCGGCGACTGGCTCGTCACCTCCGAGCGCAGCTCGAGCCTCCTGACGACCGTCGCGGTGGGCGCCGGTGGGCGACTCGGTGAGATCGGCACCTACACGCCGACCCGCACCCAGCCTCGGGGCTTCGACGTCACCGCCGACGGGGTGTTCGTCGTCGCGGTGGGCGAGCGCGACACCGACGCCGAGCTGCTCCAGGTCGAGGCGGACGGCACGCTCACCTCGCTGGGCACCGCGCCCATCGGGGGCGGAGCCAACTGGGTGCGGATCATCGCCTGACGCGCTGCTCCGGCGCGCGACGGCGGCCCGGCGGGGGGCGAGTGCCTTCGGCGGGCTGGGCCGAGCGTTCCCCCGGGCCGCACCCACAGGGCCGACGGGCACCCTGGGGCGCTGCGGTTCCCCGTGTCCCGCGGTGGCTCGACGCGGCAGCGCCGACCCGGCCCTCGTGTCTGGGTCGGTGGCTGGGGTTCGAGTCGAGAGGCGGGATCACCGCGCCGGTCCTCGGCGTGGACGTCAGTCGTCGGCGACAGGGGAGGCTGCCTCGCGCGGACGTCAGCCGTCGGCAGGGGCGGCTGACGCGGCCTGGCGCAGCAGCGCCCAGAGCGCCTCGACGTCGGCGCGCTCCGTCGCCTCCGCGCCGATCGAGACGCGCACCATCCAGCGCCCGTCGAGGATGCTGGGCGACACGAACGCCTGCCCGCTCGCGTTGACCGCGTTCGCCCACGACAGCGTGTGCTCGTCGAGCGCCTCGCCGGCCAGCCCGTCGGGCTCGTGCCGCAGGCACACCGTCTGCAGGTCGACGGGCGCGAGCACCCGCCAGCCCGGCTCCGCCCGCACCTGCTCGGCGAGCCGGCGCGCGTTGTCCAGATCGCGGCGCAGCCGCGCGCGGATCGCCTCCGCACCCTCGAGCCGCAGGTGGAACCACAGCTTGAGCGCCCGGAAGCGCCGCCCCAGCGGGATGCCCCAGTCCTTGTACTGCACCACCTCGTCGTCGACTGCCGAGCGCAGGTAGGCGGGCGTCGTCGACATGCACGCCACGAGGTGGTCGACGTCGCGCACATAGAGCAGCGAGCAGTCGAGGATCGTGCCCAGCCACTTGTGCGGGTTCCACACCAGCGAGTCGGCGCCGTCGACGCCGGCGAACAGGTGCCGCATCTCCGGCAGCAGCATCGCCGACCCCGCCATCGCCGCGTCGACGTGCACCCACGCGTCGTAGCGCCGGGCGATGTCGACGATCTGAGCCACCGGGTCCATCGCGCACGTTCCCGTGGTCCCC
Source organism: Kineosphaera sp. (assembly GCA_039812485.1). Taxonomy (GTDB): domain Bacteria; phylum Actinomycetota; class Actinomycetes; order Actinomycetales; family Dermatophilaceae; genus Kineosphaera. The sequence goes on along the minus strand of JBDIAP010000044.1, from coordinate 11,811 downwards.
ACGGCCGCGACGACGACCGCCGGCTGCCGCCCCGCCGCGACGTCGGCGGCCATCGCCGCCTCCAGCGCCTCCGGCCGCATCGCGTAGGTGACCGGGTCGACCTCGACGAACCGCAGGTTGTCGGCCCCGAAACCCGCGAGCAGCACGGCCTTGGGCACCGAGGAGTGCGCCTGCGGAGAGGTGTAGGCGACCAGCGGCCGCTCGCAGGCCTGCAGCCCGCCGCGATCCTCCGACAGCTGCGAGGCCCGCTCGCGCGCGGCGATCATCGCGACGAGAGTGCCGGTCGAGGCCGTGTCCTGGATCGCACCGCGCCACTGCGGGTCGAGACCGCACAGCTCGCGCAGCCATTCGGTGACGACCTGCTCGACCTCGGTGAGCGCCGGCGCCGACTGCCAGGTGATGCCCAGCGCGCCGATGCCGCCGCTGGCGATGTCCCCGAGCACCGAGGCGAGCGAGGCGTTGCTCGGGAACCACCCGTAGAACGCGGGGTGCTGCGTCTGGGTGACGCCGGGCACGACGATCGTCTCGAGGTCGGCGAGCACCGCGTCCAGGGGTTCGGGCTCCTCGGGCGCCCGCGCCGGCAACGCCGCGCGGATCTCACCAGGCCGCGACCGTGACTCGACGGGCAGGTCAGGGATGCGCGCGCGATGGTCGGCCACCCAGTCGACGAGGGTGTGGGCGGCGACTCGGAACTCCTCGGGGGTCATGGGCGCATTGTCGCGCGTGCCGTGAGATGTCGGAGATGTCGGTGTCAGATGTAGATCGTGCCTCCGAGGATCGCCGTGCGACTCGGCGGCAGCCGGAACGAGAGCACCCGGCTGCCGGCGACGCGGCTGATGAGCACGAAGAAGTGCTTGCGAAGGCGCACGAACCCGCTGCCCTCACGGGCGTGCACGTCGAGCGCCGAGAGGAAGTAGCGCGCCCGCGTGGCGTCGAATTCGAAGTCCGGGCACTTGTCGTGGCTCCACACGAGGTTGTGCGGGAGGTCGTGGGTGTCGTTGAAGCCGAGCCGGATCGTGATGGCGACGATGCCGTCGTCGGGGCGCCCGATGTCGGTGACCGTGACGCGCTCGACGTGACGCACGTGTGGCACGTTGCCGACCTCGACGTTGACGATGGCGACGTTCTCGTGCACGACGTGGTTGAAGCGCAGGTTCTCCTTGAGCGCCAGCGGCACCGTGCGCGGATTGGTGTGCAGGTAGATCGCCTGGCCCGGCACGCGCCGAATGGCGCTGTCGGAGGCGTCGAGTTGCGCGAGCCACTCCTCGAGAGGCCCCTCGATCTCCTCACGACGCGTGCGGACCTGCGCAGCGCCCCACAGCCACGTCGTCATGACCGCAATGACGAGGCTCGCGATGACGATGGGCAGCCAGCCGCCGTGGGCGATCTTGGTGAGGTTCGCGAAGAGGAACATCGACTCCAGCCCACCGACGATCACCATGAACAGGGTGATCCGCCACAACGGCCAACGCCAGCCGCGGTGCGCCAGACCCCCGAAGAGGGTGGTCGTCAGCACGAGGGTGCCGGTGACGGCGAGTCCGTAGGCGTTGGCGAGCGACGCGGAGCTGCCGAAGCCCACGACGAGCACGACGACTCCGACGAAGAGCGTCCAGTTGATCATCGGCACGTAGATCTGCCCGCCGGCCTCCTTGTGGGTGTGCCGCACGGTGAGTCGCGGGATGAGCCCCAGGTGCCGTGCCTGGTTGGCGACGGAGAACGCCCCGGAGATGACGGCCTGGGCGGCGATGACCGTGGCCACGGTCGCGAGCACGACGATCGGCACGACGAGCGGCTCGGGGGCGAGGCGGAAGAACGGGTTGTCGATCGCCGTGGGGTCGGTGAGGATCAGCGCGCTCTGGCCGAGGTAGTTGAGCACGAGGCAGGGGAAGACGACGCAGAACCACGCGAGCCGGATCGGCCGGGCCCCGAAGTGCCCCATGTCGGCGTAGAGGGCCTCGGCGCCGGTGATCGTCAGCACGACGGCCCCCATGGCGATGAAGGCCACGTAGGGGCGCTCGGCGATGAACGCCAGGGCGTAGGTGGGCGACAGGCCGAGAAGCACCTGCGGGTGCTTCGCGATCGCGGGGATGCCGAGGGCCGCGAGCGTGGCGAACCACAGGATCATGACCGGCCCGAACGCCCGTCCCACGATCGCCGTGCCGAAGCGCTGCACGCCGAAGAGCACCGAGAGGATGGCCAGCGACGCCGGCACGACGAGATCCTTGGCGCCCGGGTCGACGATCTGCAGGCCCTCGACCGCCGACATCACCGAGATCGCGGGGGTGATGACGGAGTCGCCGAAGAAGAGGCCCGCGCCGACGATGCCGAGCAGCGTGATGACAGCGGGTGCCCTGCTCCCGCCGACGCAGCGCCGCGCCAGCGCGGTGAGCGCCAGGATGCCGCCTTCGCCCTCGTTGTCGGCGCGCATCACGATGACCACGTATTTGAACGACACGACGATCATCACCGACCACACGACGAGCGAGATGACGCCGTAGACGTCGAGCGGAGTCGGCGCCACCGTGTTGTGATCGATGCTGTAGACGGTCTGCAGGGCATAGAGCGGGCTCGTGCCGATGTCGCCGAAGACAATGCCGAGCGCCGCGAGCATGAGCACGTGCAGCGGCCCGTTGACATGACCGGGCATGTCGAAGGCCTCGGTCGCGGGATCCGAGGTCTGGCTCGGAACGGGGACGGCCCCCGCGCCTGGCCGAGGAGGGCCGTCGGGCTCCGGACTGTCGGACGAGGCGGGACCGTCGGACTGCGCGACCGGGTCGGCGACACCGCCGCGGTCGTCGGATCGTGTGCTCGTGTTGTCGGCATCTCCCACGAACGACCAGCATGGCACTGCCCACCGGACCACGGGGCCGGTAGACCGGATGAGCGTCGGCCCGGCCCTCGCGCAACGTCGCCTCGCGCCAGGGCAGGCCCCGACGACCGGAGCGCCGTGACCCGTGCGAGACCCGTGCGAGACCCGTGCGAGACCCGTGCGAGACCCGGCCGTGGTCCTGCGATCCGGCCGGCCGCCAGCCCAGCAGCCCGGCCGGACTCACTCCCCGGCGTCGGTGACCCCCTCGTAGAGCCCGATGTGGTTGCCGTCGGGGTCGGCGAAGATCGCCCACCAGCTCGTCGGGGTGATCTCCTGCTTGTCCATGACGACCTGCGCGCCGCGCTCGACCGCAGCGGCGAGCGTGTCGTCGATCGAGTCGACCTCGACATACGACCGGGGCTGGGTGAAGCCCTCGCCGCGCGGGGCGAGGCCGCCGCCGCTGATCTCGTTGGGCGCCTGCCACATCGGGTAGCCCTCGAAGCCGGGCAGCTCGCGGATCTGCCAGCCGAACAGCGCCCCGTAGAAGTCGGTGGCGCGCGCGGTGTCGCTGACGGGAATGTCGATGTGGGTGATGTCGCCGTGTCCCATGGGTCCTCCTGCACTGTGGGTCGCCGCGCGGTGCGGCGAGCCTGCGAGGGAGTCTAGGTGGGAGCACCGACAAGCTCGCGGACTGCGGATGAAGCGCAGGTCACGTGGGGTTGACGACGGCGGCTCAGAGGTGGTCGACGAGCACGAGCGAGTTGCGTGACGGGTCGTAGGTCGTGCGCCGCGCCGGCGGCAGGTCCGCCGCGCTGCCCCGCGCGAAGCCGTGCTCGATGAACCAGTGCGGCGTCTGCGTCGTCAGCGCGAACAGCCTCCGGTAGCCGCGCTCCCGCGCCAGGTGCCGGGCCCGGCGCAGCAGCAGCGCCGCCAGATCCCGCCCCCGGTAGTGGGGGTGCACGGCCACGCAGGCCAGCTCGGCCGACCCGTCGCCCGGGAATTCGACGAGCGCGTTGCACGCGATGACGGTGCCGTCGCGCACGAGCACGGAGAACGTGTCGATGTCGAGCTCGAGCTGCTCGCGGCTGCGGGGCACGAGGGTGCCGGCGAGCTCCATGGGCCGGATGAGCTCGACGATGCCGGCGACGTCGTCGATGTCGGCGCCGCGCATCGACTCGTAGTCGTCCTCGGCCGAGATCATGAGCCCGCAGCCGTCGCGGGAGAAGAGCTCGCGCAGCAACGGACTCGCGCCCTCGGTGCCGATGAGGTGCACGCGCCGCACCCCCGCGCGCAGCGACGCCAGCGCCGCGCGCACGCAGTTGCGGTCCTCGGGCGAGAGGTTGCGCTCGCGCGACTCGGTGTCGAGCAGGGCGTCCGCGGCGCGCAGCGACAGCTGCCCGGCGTCGCCGGCGTCGAGGGCCATGCGCCACGAGCCGGGCTCGGACTCGATGACGAAGATGAGCTTGTCGGCGCCGAGCCCGGTCGCGACGGCCTCGGCGACGTCGGCGTTGCGCAGGTTGAACGCCTCCCCGGTGGGGGAGTAGCCGACGGGCGAGACGAGCACGATGCGGTCGGTCGTCAGCTGGCGACGGATCTCGGCGATGTCGACGCCGCGCACGAGCCCCGTGAGCAGGTGGTCGACGCCCCCGCGCACCCCGACCGGGCGGGCGGTGACCCAGTTGCCGCCCACGACCTTGAGCTGCGCTCCGGCCATCGGCGTGTTCGCCAGGCTGCACGACAGCCGCGACTCGATGTCCATGCGCAGCACCCCGACGGCGGCCTTGACGGCCTGCATCGTCGGGCCGTCGGTGATGCGCAGGTCGCCCTCGAAGCGCGAGGCGAGGCCGCGGATCGCGAGCTCGGCCTCGATCTGCGGGCGGGCGCCGTGCACGAGGACGACCTTGATGCCCAGGCTCGAGAGCAGCGCGATGTCGGCCAGCAGCCGGTCGGTGTCGGGACGCAGGCTGATCTCGCCGGGGAACGCGATGACGAACGTGCGCCCGTGGTGCATGTGGATGTAGGGCGCCGCGCTGCGGATCGCGCGCACGAAGTCGGTGCCGTCCACCGGGACCGTCGGCGGCAGATTCAGTTCGTCACTCACCCTGACCAGCCTAGACAACCCTGTCGGTGGTCCCTCCTAGGCTGCGGTCCATGGTCACCGAGCTGCCCGACAGGGCGCACCTGAGCACCCGCTGCGTCGCCGCCGGGCGCCCCCCGCCCGAGCCGGGCGCGCCCGTCAATCCTCCGATCGTGTTGTCGTCGACGTTCCGGCACGGTGGCGAGCTCGTCTACGCGCGTGAGGGTTCGCCGACGTGGGCGCCCTTCGAGGAGGCGGTCGGGGCGCTCGAGGGCGGCCGGGCACTCGCGCTGAGCAGCGGTATGGCGGCCGTGGCGGCGGCCCTGTCGCTCGTGCCCCCCGGCGGGGTCGTCGTCGCGCCGACCTCGGCTTACATGGGAGTGCTCGGCATGCTCGCCGACGCCGAGCGGGAGGGTCGGCTGAGCGTGCGCGAGGTCGACCCCACCGACACCGCCGCGGCGCTCGCCGCGCTGCCCGGCGCCGACCTCGTGTGGCTGGAGTCGCCGAGCAATCCGCTGCTCGACGTCGTCGACCTCGCCGCCCTCGTGGCGGCCGCGCGCGAGCAGGGGGTGACGAGCGTCGTCGACAACACGTTCGCGACGCCGCTGGGGGCGCGGCCGCTGGAGTTCGGCGCCGACGTCGTCCTGCACTCGGCGACCAAATACCTCGGCGGACACAGCGACCTGCTGCTCGGGGTGCTCGTCACCGCGACCGACAGCCCGCTGTGGGGGCGCCTGGAGCACCATCGGCACCTGCACGGCGCCGCGCCAGGGTCGCTGGAGGCGTGGCTCGCGCTGCGGGGGCTGCGCACGCTGGCGGTGCGATACGAGCGGGCCGGCGCGTCGGCGGCGGTGCTCGCGGGGCGGCTGGCCGAGCATCCGGGCGTCGAGCGGGTCCGCTACCCGGGGCAGGGCGCGATGATCGCCATCGAGGTAGCAGGTGGTGCCGCCCCCGCGGAGCGCGTGTGCGAGTCGACACGGCTGTGGGTGCACAGCACGAGCCTCGGCGGCGTCGAGTCCCAGCTCGAGCGGCGTCGGCGCTACGAGTCGGAGCCGCACGTCGTCCCCGAGTCGCTCGTGCGGCTCTCGGTCGGCATCGAGGACGTCGAAGACCTGTGGGGTGACCTGAGCCGTGCGCTCGACGCGGCGACGGGCATCGACAGGGAGGGGTGACCACGGAGGGGTGACCACGGATGGGTGCAGCGGGCCGGTAGAAGGGGTCGACTCGCGGGGCAGCGACGGGCGTCGACGCCGCTACGGTGAGCGACCAGGCGGGCGCTGGGAGCGGCCTGAGGAGAGGGTGAGTGACATGACGGCGAGTGACAAGGGTGCGAGGGACATGGGTGCGAGTGACCTGGGCGCGAGTGACCTGGGTGCGGGCGAGATGGGGGCGACGGACGAGGTGCGTTTCGCCACGATCGGCACCGGTGTCATCACCCGGACCTTTGCGGCTGCCCTGGCCATCAGCGGGCGCGGGCGCATCGTCGCCGCGCACTCGCGCACGCCCGAACGGGCAGAGGAGTTCGCCCGCGAGATCGGCGCGGACGCAGGCGAGTCCGACCTCGCCGTGATCCTGGCCGACGACCGGGTCGAGGCGGTCTACGTGGCCTCGCCCAACGCGGTGCACGCCGGGCAGGTGCGCCAGGCCCTCGAGGCGGGCAAGCACGTGCTGTGCGAGAAGCCGATGGTGCTCACGGCCCCCGAGGCGGTCGAGCTCTTCGCCCTCGCGGGCGAGCGCGGCCTCGTGCTCCTGGAGGCGATGCGCTCGGCGTTCGACCCCGGCATGGCGCTCGTGCGGCAGCTGCTGCCGACGCTGGGCCGGCCGCGGCGGGCCAGCCTGCGCTTCGACCAGCGCTCGTCGCGCTACGACGCGGTGCTGCGCGGCGAGCACGTCGGCGTCTTCGACACCGCTCACGGCGGGGGCGCCCTCTACGACCTCGGGGTCTATGTCATCAGCCCGCTCGTCGACCTCTTCGGTGAGCCCGATCGAGTCGTCGGGGCGCCGGTGCTCATCGACAACGGCTCCGACGGCGCGGGGGTCATCCTGGCGACCTACCCCGGGTTCGTCGCCGACCTGTCCTACTCCAAGATCACGGGCACGGCGCTGCCGAGCGAGATCGCGGGCGAGCGGGGCACGCTGACGCTCGACCACATCGCCCAGCCCCGCCGCATCGTCGTGCGTCCCCTGGGGGGCGAGCCCGTCGAGCACGTCGTGCCCGGGCCGCTGGACGACGTGCCGCGGGGGACCGACGGCAACCTCGCCTACGAGATCGAGGCGTTCGCCGACTACGTGCGCTCGGGGCGGCGGCCCGACGCCCAGGCCCAGCGCACCCTGGCCGCGGCCCGGGTGCTCGACGCCGCGCGCGGCTGAGGCGACGGCGCGGTGCTAGGGACGCGGTGGCCCGGGACGCGGTGGCCCGAACGCGCGGCGGCCCGGCGGGTGGCGGCTACGCGCCGGCGGCCTCCGAATCGGCCATGGACTCGGCCGTGGCCGTGCCCCGAGCCCGGGTGCGGGCCTGGGTGCGGGGGTCGGCGGCCTCCCGCGCCGCGGAACCGCCGTGCTTGGGTGCTTCGTGGGCCTGCGTGCCGGCGACGATCGCGCTGGCCTCCGACTCCGCCGCGCTCGAGACCTCGTAGCGCTGGCTGTAGATGTCGAAGAGCGCGATGATCGTCGCGGCCATCGGCACCCCGACGAGCGCCCCGGTCACCCCGAAGAGCGAGGCGCCGAGCAGGGCCGCGACGAACGACACGGCCGGGTGCAGGTCGACCGCGCGCGCACTGATCCGCGGCTCGATCGTCACGTTCTCGATCTGCTGATAGACGATCGCGAAGACGAGCATCCAGACGCCGTCCATGGGCTCGTCGCTGGCGATCCCCACGATGACGGGCAGGGCGATCGCGATGTAGGTGCCGACGGTCGGCACGAACTGGGCCACGATGCCGGTCCACAGTGCGAGCGGCAGCCAGTAGGGGAGCCCGATGAGCGCCATGAAGACGCCCGAGATCGTGCCGCTGATGACCGCCAGCGTCATGCGCGCGGCGACGTAGCCGCCGACCTTGATGATCATGAGCTGCCACACGGTGTGGAAGACGACCTGCGCCCGCGGGTGCAGGAGCCCGGCGATCCACGCGCGCAGGTTGGGCAGCCCCGCCGAGAGGAAGTAGGCGAGGAACGCGAAGGAGAACGCGTTGAGCGCGAAGCCCAGCGTGTTGCTCACGAGCCCGACGACACCGCCCGCCAGTGAGGTGGCCATCGTCGTGACCTTGTCGCTCGTGACGCCGAGGTCGGCCAGGGCGGTCTCCGCCGTGTAGGTGGTGCCGAACCGGGCGTTGACGGTGGCGAGCAGCGACGTGATGAGGTCGGGCACGCTGCGGATGAACGCCGCGAGCTGCTCGGTGAGCATGCGCCCGAAGACCGAGAAGAATCCGATCGTGAACAGGGCGACCGCGACGAACGTGATGGCGGTGGCGGCCGGGCGCGGCATCCGCCGGGACAGCGGCCCGACGACGGGTTCGATCGCCAGGGCGAAGAAGAAGGCCAGCGTGAGGCTGAAGAAGATCGAGCCCCCGTCGGTGAAGACGAATCGCACGAAGGCGGCGATGGCGAGCGCCGCGATGACCGCCCACGCGGCGAACCACACCGAGCGGGTGTCGAGGGCGACCTGCACGGTGCGCGGTGCTCGTCGCGGACGCTGCGAATCTGCCTGGTCGGCCTGCGCATCGGAGCCGAACAGTCGACGCCACATCACGATGTTTCCCCTTCGGCGAAGACCTCGGGCAGCGGCGATCCGACTGCCATGGTCAGCCTGGCACACGCCCCGTGCGCCGACGGCGATAGCCACTCAACCCGGCCGACGCACACTAGGAATATTTCAGTTACTACGTTGTTGATAGTGCCGACAGCGCATCATCAGCACCGAGGAGCCCGACATGCAGTTCGGCATTTTCACCGTCGGCGACGTGACCACCGACCCCACGACGGGCCGGACGCCGACCGAGCACGAGCGGATCAAGGCCACCGTGGCCATCGCCCAGAAGGCCGAGGAGGTCGGCCTCGACGTCATCGCGACCGGCGAGCACCACAACCCGCCCTTCGCCGCCCCGGCCAACCCGCCGGTGCTGCTCGCGAACATCGCGGCCGTCACCACCCGACTCCAACTCTCCACCGCGACGACCCTCATCACGACCAACGACCCCGTGCGCATCGCCGAGGACTACGCCTACCTGCAGCACCTCGCCGACGGCCGCGTCGACCTCATGCTCGGGCGCGGCAACACCGGCCCGGTGTATCCGTGGTTCGGCAAGGACATCCGCGACGGCATCGAGCTGGCGGTCGAGAACTACGCGCTGCTGCGGCAGCTGTGGCGCGAGGAGAGCGTCACCTGGCAGGGCAAGCACCGCTCGCCGCTGCAGGGCTTCACCTCGACGCCGCGACCGCTCGACGGCATCCCGCCGTTCGTGTGGCACGGCTCGATCCGCAGCCCGGAGATCGCCGAGCAGGCCGCCTACTACGGGGACGGCTTCTTCGCCAACCACATCTTCTGGCCCAAGGAGCACACCGCCTCGATGGTCGACCTCTACCGGCGCCGCTTCGAGCACTACGGCCACGGCAGCGCCGACCAGGCGATCGTCGGACTCGGCGGGCACGTCTTCATCCGGCCCAACAGCCAGGACGCCGTGCGGGAGTTCCGGCCCTACTTCGACCGGGCCCCGGTCTACGGCGGCGGCATGAGCCTCGAGGGCTTCATGCGCGAGACCCCGCTGACGGTCGGCAGCCCGCAGCAGATCATCGAGCGCACGCTGTCGTTCCGCGACTACGCCGGCGACTACCAGCGCCAGCTGTTCCTCGTCGACCACGCGGGCCTGCCGACCAAGACCGTGCTCGAGCAGCTCGACCTGCTCGGCGAGGAGGTCGTGCCCGTGCTGCGCAAGGAGTTCGCGGCCCTGAAGCCGGCCCACGTGCCGGACGCGCCGACGCACGCCTCGCTGCTCGCGGCGGCGCAAGCCGCGGGCGAGACCGGCGAGCAGGCCGACCGCGGCCCGGCGACCGACCGCTGGACCGGCACCCGCGCCGAGGATGACAACGTCCTGTCCGCGCGTTGACCCACGCAGGGCCGCCGGAGCCGCAGCCGACCGCGGCCGGCTCCGGCGGCCCCGACATCACCGGCCGGGCGGCCACCCCGCCCCTGCCGGTCGACCCGACCACTCCCGCTACCACTGAGGAGATGTCATGACCGATCGAGTTCTCACCGTCGTCAGCGCCGGTCTGCGCTCGCCGTCGTCGACGCGCACGCTGGCCGACCAGCTGACCGCCGCCGCGACCCGGCAGTTCGAGGCGCTCGGCGAGCGCGTGTCGGTGCGGGTCGTCGAGGTCCGCGAGCACGCGCACGCGATCGCCGACGCACTGCTCACCGGCTTCCCGACCGGCGACCTGGCACGGGCGCTGGAGGACGTCGAGGCCGCGGACGCCCTGATCGTCGTCACGCCGACCTTCCAGGGGTCCTACAGCGGGCTGTTCAAGAGCTTCGTCGACCTCATCGAGCCCGGCGCGCTGCGCGGCACGCCGGTGCTGCTCGCGGCGACGGGCGGCAGCGAGCGGCACAGCCTCGTCGTCGAGCACGCGCTGCGGCCGCTCTTCGCCTACCTCGGTGCGCCGACCGTGCCGACGGGCGTCTATGCCGCGACGAGCGACTTCGGCGTCGGCAGCCCCGCGCTCACCACGCGCGTCGACCGGGCCGCCGGGGAGCTGGCCGCCCTTCTGCGCGGCACGACGCGGGCGCCGCGAGCCGGCGCGAACGGCCGCGATGCGACGCCCGCCAACGGCGTCGATGCGGACCTGCCGGACGGCGTGTCGCCGTTCGCCCAGTTGTTGGCTCGCACGGGCGCCTGAGCGGCGCCCGCCGCCCACGGCATGCGCCGCCGCGAGACACGGCGATCGGGCGATGACCCCGGTGTGCGTCGGTCGACCGGGCGGTCACGAGCGCACTCCGCCCGTGCGCCGCAGCACGAGCATGGACACCAGCGAGATGGCGAAGCAGGCGCCGATGAACAGTGCCGCAAGGTAGGGCTGTCCGCCGGCGACCGTGATGAGCGCTGCCGCGATGAACGGGGTCGGGCCGGCAATGGCCGCGTCCTCGAGACGCTTGCGGATATAGAGCGCGAGGAGGAACAGCACCGCCGAGAGCAGGAACGGGACGCGCCATGCCCACCCGAGCAGCACGTCGCTCGGCAGGGCGGCGACGGCCAGGAATGCCAGCATGGCCGCTGCGCTGCCGATACCGGCGGACATGTTGATGATGCTGGTGAAGAAGCCTCGTCGGCTCTCCGGGGTGTATTCGGCGGCGACGGTCAGCGCGCCCGACAGCTCCGCTCCGGCGCCGAATCCCTGCAGCGCACGGAGGAAGACGAGCAGCACGGGCGCCCAGGCGCCGATGGTGTCGGCGGTGGGCAGAAGGCCGATGCCGACCGTGGCGATGCCCATGAGGATGATGGTGAGCAGGAGCGCGGGGCGCCGCCCGAGCCGATCGCCGATGCTGGCGATCACGACGCCGCCGATGGGGCGCACCAGGAAGCCGACGGCGAACGTGGCGAGCGCGAGCCGGCTCGGTGCGGATCGCCCGTCCGCGCGGTTCCATCGTCATCGACACGGCAGGCCGTTCCGGAGCGCCGGCAGGCCTGGGGCGCCACCTCGACACGTGAGGCCGAGCCCGGCGCCGACGTCGGGGCGCAGCGTCGTCGCCGACCCCCATCGTGACGTGCGCGAGACGCGAAACCCCTTGGCACCCGGGTGCGCCGAGGGTGCAGCGCCGGGCGCCCCGGGACGGCCGCGTGCTGCGATCGTCCCTCCCACGTGCCCCCGCACGAGTCGTCGTCGTAGGGTTACCGCCGGGGTCGCCACCCGCCGCTCGCTCGGGCCGCAGCCGGCG
>JBDIAP010000043.1:0-24143 GCA_039812485.1 Kineosphaera sp. | reverse complement strand
CCCACGGCCGGGTGACCCGCCTCGACGTCGGGCCCGCGCTGGCGCTGCCGGGCGTCGTCCGGGTGCTCACCGCGGCCGACGTCCCCGGGGTCAACGACGCCGGCGTCAAGCACGACGAGCCGCTCTTCCCGAGCGAGGTGATGTTCTATGGGCACGCGGTCGCCTGGGTCATCGGCGAGACCCTCGAGGCGGCCCGGCTCGGTGCCGTCGCCGTCGAGGTCGACATCGAGCCGCTGCCCTCGATCGTCACGGTCCGCGAGGCCATCGCGACCGGCAGCTTCCAGGGCGCCCAGCCGACCGTGCAGCGCGGTGACGTCGACGCCGGTCTCGCCGCGGCGGTGCATGTCTTCGGCGGCGAGACCGAGTTCTCCGGACAGGAGCACTTCTACCTCGAGACCCAGTGCGCGCTCGCGCAGGTCGACGAGGGCGGTCAGCTCTTCGTGCAGTCCAGCACCCAGCACCCGAGCGAGACGCAGGAGATCATCGCCCACGTGCTCGGCCTGGCCAACCACGAGGTCACCGTCCAATGCCTGCGGATGGGAGGCGGATTCGGCGGCAAGGAGATGCAGCCGCACGGCCTGGCCGCGATCGCCTCGCTCGGCTCGGTGCTCACGGGCCGACCCGTGCTCGTGCGGCTGGGCCGCACCCAGGACCTCACGATGACCGGCAAGCGCCACGGCTTCCACCTCCAGTGGCGCGCGGGCTTCGACGACGACGGTCGCCTCCGCGCGGTCGACGCGACGCTGACCGCCGACGGCGGCTGGTCGCTCGACCTGTCCGAGCCCGTGCTCGCGCGGGCCCTGTGCCACTGCGACAACTCCTACTGGATCCCCGACGCCCGCTTCACCGGCCGGATCGCTCGGACGAACAAGACATCGAACACCGCCTTCCGCGGCTTCGGCGGGCCGCAGGGCATCTTCCTCATCGAGGACATCCTCGGCCGCTGCGCGCCTCTGCTCGGGATCGACCCCGGCGAGCTGCGGCGCCGCAACTTCTACACCGAGGGTCAGCCCACGCCGTACGGGCAGCCCGTGCGCCAGGCCGACCGCCTGGAGCGCTGCTGGACCGGGGTGCTGGAGTCCGGCGACGTCGCCCGGCGGACCGAGGAGATCGCCCGCTTCAACGCCGAACACCCCGACCGCAAGCGGGCGCTGGCGATGACGCCGATCAAGTTCGGCATCTCCTTCAACCTCACGGCCTTCAACCAGGCCGGGGCGCTCGTGCACGTCTACAAGGACGGCTCGGTGCTCATCACCCACGGCGGCACGGAGATGGGCCAGGGGCTGCACACGAAGATGCTCCAGGTCGCGGCGACCGCGCTCGGCGTGCCCCTGGCCCGGGTGCGGCTCGCCCCGACGCGCACCGACAAGGTGCCGAACACGTCGGCGACCGCGGCGAGCACCGGCGCCGACCTCAACGGCGGCGCGGTGAAGAACGCGTGCGACCAGATCATCGCCCGACTGCGCGAGGTCGCGGGCGGGGAGCTCGCCGTGCACCCCGACGATGTCGTCTTCCGTGACGGGCACGTCACCGGGCTCGGCACGGCCGAGAGCCTGTCGTGGGAGGAGCTCGTGCGCACCTCCTACTTCCGGCGCGTGCAGCTGTGGGCCGCGGGCTTCTACCGCACGCAGGGCCTGCACTGGGATTCCTCGATCATGCAGGGCTCGCCGTTCAAGTACTTCGCCTACGGCGCCGCCGCCGCCGAGGTCGAGGTCGACGGCTTCACCGGCGCTTACACCACGCGCCGCGTCGACATCGTCCACGACGTCGGCGACAGCCTCTCGCCGCTCGTCGACGTCGGCCAGATCGAAGGCGGATTCGTCCAGGGTGCAGGCTGGCTCACGCTCGAGGACCCGCGCTGGGACACCGGCGACGGCGAAGGACGGGGGCGCTTCCTCACCCAGTCGGCGAGCACCTACAAGCTGCCGAGCTTCTCGGAGATGCCGGTCGAGTTCCACGTCGCGCTCCTGCCCCGCGCCCACGAGGACGGTGCGGTCTACGGCAGCAAGGCCGTCGGGGAACCGCCGCTCATGCTCGCCTTCGCCGTGCGGGAGGCGCTGCGCGCCGCCGCCGCCGCGTTCGGGCCGGACGGGGTCAGCGTCGACCTCGCCTCGCCCGCGACGCCCGAGGCCGTCTACTGGGCGCTCGAGGCCGCCCGCGGGGCGCGCACCGACGCCGATGCCGGGCACGTGCACGAGGGTTGCGACTGCCCGATCCCCGAGCGCGGCGACGGGTCGCGGCGCCACCCGGAGTCCGAGGTGGCCGCCGGTCACGTCGAGCACGAGCGCGCCGGGGTCTGAGGTGCGCTGGAGCGACGCGGTCGGCCGGTTGCGGGAGCGGCGCCGACCGGGGGTGCTCGTCACCGTGGCCGCCGTGCGCGGGCACGCCCCGCGGGCCGCCGGCGCCAAGATGGTCGTCGCGGAGCACGAGGTGTGGGGCAGCGTCGGTGGCGGCAATCTCGAGGCGACCGCCATCGACCGGGCCCGCGAGCTGCTGCTCGCGGGCGCGCGCGAGCCCGAGCTGACGACGTCGGCGCTGAGCGACAAGGCCCCGAACCGGCACGGCCGCCAGTGCTGCGGAGGCGAGGTGCAGCTGCTGCTCGAGCCCCTGCCCGTCGTGCCCGCGGTGGCGATCGTCGGGATGGGCCACGTCGGGCTCGAACTCGCCCGGATCCTCGCCCGGCACGACCTCGAGCTGCACCTCGTCGACTCCCGGGCCGACGCCGTCGCGCCCGCACGTCTTGCGGTGCTGGCCGATGCGCTCGCCGGCGTGCACGCGCATCACGCACCCGTCCCCGAGATCGTCCTGGGACAGATCCCCGCCGGCACGCACGTGCTCGTCATGACCCACGACCACGCCGAGGACCTCGCGCTGTGCGACGCCGCGCTGCGGTGCGGGCACCTCGGCTCGGTCGGGGTCATCGGGTCGTCGGCGAAGTGGTCGCGCTTCCGGCGCGCGCTGCGCGAGGAGGGCCACGACGACGCCGCGATCGGGCGGATCGCCTGTCCCATCGGGCATCCCGACGTCGCTGGCAAGGAGCCGGCCGTCGTGGCGGTCTCCGTCGCCGCCTGGCTGCTCGCCGCCTTCGCGGCCGAGGCGGCGGCGGAGTCGGCCCCGGCTGCCTTGTCCAGCGCTGTCCCATCGAGCGCTGTCCCATCGAGCGCTGTCCCATCGGGCGCTGCGTCGGCGGGCGCTGGATCGGCGGGCGCTGGATCGGTGGGCGCTGTGTCGGCGGGGGTGCGGGCGAGGGTGCCCGGTGCGGACGGGGTGGGGCGGGTCGGGAGGGGGGCCTCGTGACCCTCTACCGGGGGTGTGTGCTCGACACGCCGGACGACCCGTTCGGCGGCGGGGTGCTGCGCAGCGAGTCCGACGGCGCGCTCGTCGTCCGCGACGGGCGCATCGTGGCCCGCGGCGACTACGCCGGCGTGCGAGCCGACCACCCGCAGGAGGAGGTCGTCGACCTGCGGGACGGGCTGCTGCTGCCCGGCTTCGTCGACACGCACGTGCATTACCCACAAGTGCGTGTGATCGGCGGGCTCGGCATGCCGCTGCTCGACTGGCTCGAGCGGTGCGCCCTGCCCGAGGAGGCACGGCTCGCCGACGTCGTCAAGGCGCGCGAGGTGGCCGCCGAGTTCGTCACCGGGCTCGTCGCGGCCGGGACGACGAGCGCGCTCGTCTTCGGCTCGCACTTCGCCTCCGCGGTCGACGTCTTCTTCGACGAGGCCTGCACCAGCGGCCTGCGCCTCACCGCCGGGCTCGTCGTCTCCGACCGGATCCTGCGTCCCGAGCTGCTGACGACGCCGGATCGCGCGCGACAGGAGGCGCTCGACCTGGCCCGGCGCTGGCACGGGCAGGCCGGCGGCCGGCTGCGCTATGCCGTGACGCCGCGATTCGCGCTGTCGGCGAGCGGCGAGCTCATGGACGCATGCGCGGAGACGCTCGCGGCCGTGCCCGACGCGCTGTTCACCTCACACGTCAACGAGAACCCCGCGGAGATCGAGGAGGTGGCCCGCCTGACCGGGGCCTCCTCCTACACCGACGCCTACGACCGGCACGGGCTGCTCGACGGGCGCAGCGTGCTCGCGCACGACGTCCACCCCACGGACGCCGAACTCGCGATCCTCGCGGCGCGGGGCGCCTACGTCGCGCACTGCCCGACGAGCAACAGCGCGCTGGGCAGCGGGCTCTTCCCGCTGGGCCGGCACCTCGACGCGGGCGTGCGGGTCGCGCTCGGCAGCGACGTCGGCGCGGGCACCGGGTTTTGCCTGCTCAAGGAGGGGCTGCAGGCGTATTTCGTGCAGCAGCTGCGCGAGGACGGCCGGCTCCTGACGCCGGCGCACCTGCTCCACCTCGCGACCGCGGCCGGGGCGCGTGCGCTCGGGCTGGACGACGTCGGCCACCTGTCGGTCGGCATGCGCTTCGACGCGGTGTGGCTGCGGCCGCTCGACGGCGATCCGCTGGCCGTCGGGCTCTCGCACGCCCAGGACGCGACGGACGCGCTGGCCAAGGCGTTCGCGCTCGGCACGCCCGCCGACATCGCCGGGGTGTGGGTCGACGGGCAGGCGATCCGCCGGCCTGGCCGGTAGGGCGCCGGTCACAGCGAGGCGCGCCCTCGGCCTCGTCGTGCTCGAGGGCTCGCGAGGCGGCGGGGTCGGCTCGTCCGCGGCCTCGCGGATCCGTCCTCGCGTCGTGTGGTGCCTCCCGCGGCTGCGGCACTGTCGCTAGCCTCCCGTCAGGCCCCCGCGGGATGGGCCGGATCGGGTCGGCCTGTCGGCCGACGGCGGACTCATGGGAGGTCCACGGCATGTTCCGACACCCGAATCCACGCCCGGTGACTCCTGCGTTGCCGATGCTGTGCGTCGCGATCGCGTCCGCCGCGACGCTCGCGGGCTGCGGTCAGATCACCGTGACGCCGACCGGCACGGCCGCGACGCGCAGCACCTCGGCACCCGCCGCGACCGCCGGCGATGCCGCGGGGTCGTCGGCGCCCGCGGGCACCGGATCGCCGTCGACACCAGGGCTTTCCGGGCCGACCACCGCCGCGGGCGACACTCAGGACGTCACGGTGCCCGCCTCCCGCGTCGAGCACTTCACCGAGCAGGGCGGCGTCGTCATCGAGGGGTCCGACCTCACACTGGTCTTTGCCAACGGGTCGACCGTGACCTACGACGTCGGAGCGACGATCCCGACGACGACGCCGATCGAGCTCGACGTGCCCGGCAAGGGACACCTGTCGGTGACGAAGGACTTCGCGCAGGTGCGCTACCAGGCGTTGGACCGGCCCGGCACGGTCTATTGGTCACCCGACGGCAGCGGAACGGTCGTCTCCGCCGATGGCAGCGTGCAGGTCAGCGCCGACAAGCGCGTCTTCTGCCAGCTGGCCGGGGCCGTCGCGAACCGCTTCGTCGACGCCGCCGGCTCCGCGGTGGTCGTCGACCCCAGCGGAGTCGCTGTCATCGGCACGGACGGCATCCTGCAGGGTCGTGACATCGCCGGCGTCGACCTGGCGGACCTCGCGGGGCGCTTCAGCGCGTGCAACGTCGACGCGACGAGCAGCATCGCGATGTCGAGCGACGTGCTCTTCGACTTCGACACGGCGACGCTGACCCCGGCCGGCGCCAAGCTCATCGACTCCATCGCGCCCAGCGTCCGCTCCGGCGCCAAGGGCAAGCCGGTCACGGTCGTGGGTCACACCGACGCCAAGGGCAGCGACGCCTACAACCTCGACCTCGGGCAGCGCCGCGCCGACACCGTGGCGCAGCGCCTGCGGACGCTCATCCCCGGCGTGCAGATCACCGCGACGAGCCGGGGCGAATCCCAGCCCATCGCACCGAATCTCACGCCCGCCGGCGCCGACAACCCCGCCGGGCGCGCCAAAAACCGGCGCGTCGTCATCGGCTGGTCCGCGACGGGCTGAGCCGCGGGTCTCGCCCGGAGGTAGCGCGCTGTCGACGTCGCCGACCAGCTCACCAACCGGCCGTCGTGGCAACAGGCCAGGTCAGAGCGTTGCGCGGCGCGCCGGCCACATCGCGAGGACGTCGAGAACGCGCGACGTTCCGCGGCAGCCACCGGTCGTCGGCCTCGCGGGCGTAGGACATCATGGGCAAGGCCGTGCTGACCGACCCCGAGCGAAGGTGACCCGACATGCGCATCGTCCGCTACACGACCGGTGACGACCCCTCCTACGGCGTCATCCAAGGCGAGCCGGGGGCGGAGTGGATCGCGCAGGTGTCGGGCGACCCGCTCTACACGCCGGTGTCCGGCACGGGGCAGCGCGTCGAGCTCGACGACGTGCGGCTGCTCGCGCCGGTCATCCCGCGCAGCAAGATCATCGGCATCGGCCGCAACTACGCGGCGCACGCCGCCGAGCTCGGCAACGAGGTGCCGGACCGGCCGCTGATGTTCCTCGTGCCCAACACGGCGGTCGTCGGCCCCGACGACCCGGTCGTCATCCCGCCCGTCACCGAGCACGTCTCCTACGAGGGTGAACTCGCCGTCATCATCGGTCGCATGTGCAAGGACGTGCCGAGGGAGAAGGTCGCCGACGTCATCTTCGGCTACACGTGCGCCAACGACGTCACCGCCCGCGACCTCCAGGGCCCGGACAAGCAGTGGGCCCGCGCCAAAGGCTTCGACACGTTCTGCCCGCTGGGCCCGTGGATCGAGACCGACCTCGACTACTCCGACCTGCGGATCGTCACTCGCCTCGACGGGCAGGTCGTGCAGGACGGCTCGACGGCCCTCATGATCCACACGATCCCCGATCTCATAGCCTACGCCTCGGCGGCGTTCACGCTGCTGCCGGGTGACGTCATCCTCACCGGCACGCCCGAGGGTGTCGGCAAGGTCGACGCCGGTCAGCGCGTCGAGGTCGAGATCGAGGGCATCGGCACGTTGGCCAATCCGTTCGTGCGGCGCACCCCGTAGCAGGTGAGGGTTCGACGGCGCGTCGTGCAGGTGCCCACGTCGTAGGGTGGAGGGCACCATGAGCGAGCCCAGCCAGTCTCCAGCCGATCGCCCCGCCGCCCCGACCCCGCGGACCCCGCGTCTGCGGGTCGCCCCGTCGCCGACCGGTGACCCGCACGTCGGCACCGCCTACATGGCGCTGTTCAATCTCGCCTTCGCGCGGCACCACGGTGGGCAGTTCCTGCTGCGGGTCGAGGACACAGACCGGGCGCGGTTCCGCGCCGACTCCGAGGCGCAGCTCTACGACACGCTGCACTGGCTCGGCGTGGAGTGGGACGAGGGGCCGGACGTCGGCGGGCCGTTCGGGCCCTACCGGCAGTCCGAGCGGCTCGACACCTACCGGCCGATCGTCGATCGGCTGCTGGAGCAGGGCGACGCCTACTACTGCTGGTGCACGCCCGAGCGCCTGGCCCAGGTGCGCGAGGAACAGCAGAAGGCCAAGAGCAGCGTCGTCGGCTACGACCGGTTCTGCCTCGGCAAGACGCTGGAGCAGCGCGAGACCGAGCCCGGGTTCAGCCCGACGCCCGTCGTACGGCTGCGGGTGCCCGACGACGTCGAGCTGAGCTTCACCGACCTCATCCGCGGTCCGGTCAAGGCGCCGCGGCCCGATGACCAGGTCATCCTCAAGGCCGACGGCTTCCCGACCTACCACCTGGCGGTCGTCGTCGACGACCACGAGATGGGCATCACCCACGTCGTGCGCGGCGAGGAGTGGATCAGCTCGACCCCCAAACATCGGCTGCTCTACCGGCTGCTGGGCTGGGAGGAGCCGGAGTGGGTGCACATGCCGCTGCTGCGCAACACCGACAAGTCCAAGATCAGCAAGCGCAAGAACCCGGCGGCGCGCCTGACGTGGTTCCGCGAGGAGGGCTACCTGCCCGAGGCGCTCGTCAACTTCCTGTGCCTGCTGGGCTATCCGCCGATCGTCGAGCCCGACGGCTCCGAGCGCGAGGTGATGACGTATGACGAGTTCGTCGCGGGCTTCGACTTCGCGAAGGTCAACCCCGCCGGGCCGATCGTCGACCTGGCGAAGCTCAACTGGCTCAACGGCGTGAAGATCCGCGAGCTGACCGTCAAGGAGCTGGCGAGCCGGCTGCTGCCGTTCCTCGAGCGCGCCGGCGTGCTGTCGGGCAACCCGTCGCTGGGGGAGCTGGGACGCCTGGAGCGGGTCGCGGCGCTCATCCAGCCGCGCCTCGTCAAGCTCTTCGACGCCGCGCCGCTGGTCGCCCCCTTCTACGCGCCCGACGACGCGGTGCCGATCGCCGACGACGCCCGCGCCGGGCTGCGCGAGGACGCGGCGCAGATCCTCGACGCCGCGATCGCGGCGCTGCTGGCCTTGCCCGAGAACGACGACGACCTGCTCAGCCAGACCCGCCCGTGGAACCACGAGGTCATCGAGGCCGCACTGCGCGAGGCGCTGCTCGACGAGGGCGGCCTGGGGCTCAAACCGCGGGTGGCCTTCGCGCCGCTGCGCACCGCGATCTCGGGGCAGAAGGTGTCGCCGCCGCTCTTCGAGTCGATGGACGTCATCGGCCGCCACGGCACGATCACGCGGCTGCGCACCCTGCGCGCGAGCCTGTGACCTCGGCGGCGAGCGCACGCTCCTGGGATACCCCGATCCGGGCGCTCGTGCTCGACATCGACGATACGCTCGTCGACACCCAGGCGGCGATGCGGGCCGCGGGCGCACGCGCTGCGGCCGTCGCGCTCCCGACGCTGGATGCCGTGACGCACCAGGCGATCTCGGACACGTACTACGATGATCACGGCGGGCACTTCGACGCCTATACCCGCGGTGAGCTGACGTTTCCCGAGCAGCGACGTCTGCGCTTCGAGGGGGCGCTGCGCCATCTGGCCCTGCCGGCGACCGACGAGAGCTTCACGACGTACGAGAGCGCCTACCTCGAGGCGTTCGCTCAGGTGCAGACCCTGTTCGACGACGTCACCGGGCTCCTCGACACGGCCCGCGAACGCAAGGTCGCGCTGTGCTTCCTCACCAACTCCGGCGCCGAGCAGACCGCGATCAAGCTCGCGGCCGTCGGGCTCGAGGGCCTCGCGCCGATCGTCACGACCGACACCCTCGGCGTAGGCAAGCCCGACCCGCGTCTCTTCGCCTACGCCTGCGAGCTCGTCGGCACCGAACCGCACGCAGCCCTGTGCGTCGGGGACACGCTCGACGCCGACGTCCGCGGCGGCCTGGGCGCCGGAATGCGTGTCGCGTGGCTCTGCCGCACCGACCACCCCGAGCCGCGCAACGCCGGTTGGGGCACCCCGGTCGACGACCCCCGCGTCCGCATCGTCTCCACCCTGGACGAGGTCGCCGCGCTGCTGTGAGGCGGCTCTGGGGTGGGGCGGGCGTCTCCTCCAGGCGGGGGAGCATGCGAATCCGCCCCGCGGTGGATCCGCAGCGTCGGTCCGACGCCGGACCATGGAGTCATCGCCGAACGGCACGTCGACCGACGCAGGCCCGGCCCGCACCCCCAGGAGCCTCCGATGAGCGTTCGCAGCACCAGCCCCCGGACCGCCACTCAGGTGCGCACGACGATCCGCGTGTACGTCCTGGGCTCGCTTTTCGTCGTCCTGGTCAGCGCGACCTCCTGGGCGACGACCGGCAACGCGAGCGCCTCGTTCGGCATGGTGCCCGTGACGGCCGTCTTCCTCGCCCTCGCCGGTCAGGCCCGCAAGGAGCTCGCCGCGCTCGAGGCTGCGGGCGAATCGGTCCGCCACTGACGCACCTCAGCAGCAGGGCCTGATCAGCGGGTGGGCAGGTAGACGTGGATGACGAGCCGACCACCGAGGATCACGTACAGCCGAGGGGTGGCGCCCACGGGAGTTGCGACTGTCGAGATCTCGTAGGAGTCCGGTGCGACCCCGTGTCGCGCCGCGGTGGCCGCGACAGCGCTCTTGATCTGCGCGAGCGTCTCCGGGGGATCGACGGCGAGGGCGCGCACGGCCCGATCGAAGCCGAGGTGGTCCGGCCCGGTCGGGTCCTGCTCGCCGACCGCGTTCTGCGCGATCTCGGCCCCAGACGTTCGCTGGATGGTCACCGCCGGCTCCGTGGGATGGAGGAAGACGACAGCGCACTCGCCGTCTCCGCTCGTCGGCTCGATCCGCAGGCTCAGCCCGAGGCGTGTCAGGTGTGCGCGGACCCTCGATCGCACGTCGCTCTCCGTGTGGCACACATCGCTGAAGGACATCCCGCGCGAGTCGTCGCCCAGGGCGTCGGCCAGTTCGAGGAGCCGGACATCTGGACGGGAGGGCTCGGGCACCAACGTCGTGCCGGGCGGCACGAGCCCGCGGGGCGCGACCCAGAGCCGTGAGTCCGTCGCCGTGTAGACCACCAGATCCCCAGGGACGGCCGTACCGGCGGTGCGCCACGCCGCGCGGCACGTCTTGCCGGAGGGGAGATCGAGGACGAGCGCGATGTCGCGGGGGGCCAGTCGTTCCCACGCATCGAGGCGGAGCAGCTCCTGGTCCTCGTCGGATAGTTGTCGCAGCGCGACGGCGACCACAGACTCCGGTTCGTCCGGGAGGTCACGAGCCTGCGTCAGCAGATCTTCTCGGAGCCGCTCGGTCAGGGCCGCTCGCCGACGCTCACCGCGCCGATGATTCGCCGTCGCCCGCCGTGCTGTGGCGTACAGCCAGAACAGCGCAGGTTCCCCGTCGGGCACCTCGTCGATGCGGCGCCAAGCCGCGAGATACGTGTCGCCGACCACGTCGGCCGCATCGTGCGGCTCATTCACGCGCCGGAGTGCGTACGCGAGAACTCGAGATTGCGTTCGGTCGAAGAGCTCCGCGAAGCGAGCTGCTTGCGGGGTCTGCACCTGCGGACTCGGGAGGCTGCAGCGCTGGGGGGTCGTCACGTCCGGGTCAGTGTCCGCCACGCCCGTCAGCGTTACACCTCGCGGCACGTCCGCTGGGATGTCCGCGCCGCGAGGTCCTGCCCGGCCGCGTGGGCCGTCGTGATCTGGGCAGCGTTGCTCCTCGCCCACGCGGGTCGACCGCTGATCCGTGCCGGGGCCGCCGGCTGAACAGGCCCCAGGCGGTGGCCCCCTAGCCCTGGCGCTTCTGGATGTTGGCCCACTCGTCGCGCAGGCCGACGGTGCGGTGGAAGAGCATCGGCGTCACCGGGTCGTGGGCGAAATATCCCAGCCGCTCGAACTGCACGACCTCGCCCGGGGCGGTGTCGGCGAGCGCCGGCTCGACCTGGGCGTCGAGCACCTCGCGGCTGTTGGGGTCGAGGTCGTCGAACGCGTCCCCGGTCGCCTCGCCCGGCACCTGCGCCGAGAACAACCGCTCGTAGAGAGCGACCTGAGCCGGCACCGCGTGTCGCGCGGACACCCAGTGCATCGTCGACTTCACCTTGCGCCCGTCGGGGGAGTTGCCGCCCTTGGAGGCCGGGTCGTACGTCGCGTTGACCTGCACGACCTCGCCGGCCTCGTCGGTGACGACGTCGGTCGCCGTGACGAAGTAGGCCGACCGCAGCCGCACCTCGCGGCCGGGGGACAGGCGGAAGAACTTCGGCGGCGGCACCTGCGCGAAGTCGTCGCGCTCGATCCACAGCTCGCCGGTGAAGGGCACCGTGCGGGTGCCGTCGTCGGGGTTCTCGGGGTTGTTGACGGCCTCGAACCACTCGACGACCGGCTCGCCGGCCTCGTCCTTCGGCCAGTTCGTCAGCACGAGCTTGAGCGGCCGCAGCACCGCCATGCGCCGTTGGGAGGTGAGGTTGAGCTCGCGCCGCACGAACGACTCGAGCAGCTCGATGCTGTGCCGGCTGTTGGTGCGGGTCAGCCCGATGTAGCCGCTGAAGTCGCGGATCGCCTTCGCCGGGTAGCCGCGTCGCCGGAGCCCGCGCAGCGTCGGCATGCGCGGGTCGTCCCAGCCGTCGACGACGCCGTCGGCGACGAGCTGCGCGAGGCGTCGCTTGGAGGTGATCGTGTGCGTCAGCTCGAGGCGCGCGAACTCGATCTGGCGCGGCTGGTCGCCCGGCAGCGGCAGGTGCTCCAGATACCAGTCGTAGAGCGGCCGGTGGCTGTCGAACTCCAGCGTGCACAGCGAGTGCGTCACGCCCTCGATGGCGTCGCTCTGCCCGTGCGCCCAGTCGTACGTCGGGTAGATGACCCACTGCTCGCCGGTGCGGAAATGGTGACCCCGGCGGATGCGATACATCACCGGGTCGCGCATCTGCATGTTCTCGTGATTCATGTCGATCTTGGCGCGCAGCACCATGGCTCCGTCGGCGAACTCGCCCGCCCGCATCCGCCGCAGCAGGTCGAGGTTCTCCTCCGGGGAGCGGTCGCGGTAGGGGCTCGCGACCCCCTCCTTGCCGTAGCCGCCGCGCCCCGCCGAGATCGCCTCGATGTCCTGCTCGTCGACATACGCCAGGCCCTCGCGCACGAGGTGCTCGGCCCACAGATAGAGCTGGTCGAAGTAGTCGGAGGCGTGCCGTGTCGGCTCCGGCGGCGTGAAGCCGAGCCACGCGATGTCCTCCAGGATCGCGTCGCCGAACTCCGCCTCCTCGGTGTCGGGATTCGTGTCGTCGAGGCGCAGGTTGCAGATGCCCCCGAAATCGGCCGCGATGCCGAAGTCGACGCAGATCGCCTTGGCGTGCCCGATGTGCAGGTAGCCGTTGGGCTCCGGGGGGAAGCGGGTCTGCACGCGTCCGCCGAACGTGCTCTGCTCGTTGTCGCGACGCACGAGGTCGCGGATGAAGTCGCCGGCCGGCGACGTCGGGTCGGCAGGGGACGCGGCGGGCTCGCTCATGGGTCAGCAGGCTACCGTCTCACCTGCGCCGGGACGGCATCGCCGGCGAGCGCCGGTGGGCAGGGCAGCGGGCTCGCCAGTGGGCTCGGCAGTGGGCGGTCACGGGCGAGCCGATTTGGGTCCGGCCAGCGGCTCAGGCTAGAGTTTTCACTCGGATCACGGTGCCGCCCTGCCGCGCAGGCAACGGCCCGGGATACCCCTTGGGGTATGGTGTAATTGGCAGCACGACTGATTCTGGTTCAGTTAGTCTAGGTTCGAGTCCTGGTACCCCAGCCATCGCGACCGCGACGATGACCACTGGTCATCGCAGCACCCGCGATTAGGAGAACGGCCGCGGTGGCGGTAACGTTCTCCAGGCCGCTCAAGCCGATCAGCCACATCATGATCACCTCGAGCGCACCATGGCCCCGTTGTGTAGTGGCCTAGCACGCCGCCCTCTCAAGGCGGTAGCGCCGGTTCGAATCCGGTCGGGGCTACAAGACGAGAACCCCCGGAGCATCCGCTCCGGGGGTTCTTCTGTGTCTTGTGAGGGTGTTCCGTCGGGTCTTGCGTCGCGCCTGTCGAGGCCGCGATCTCAGCGCGCTTCGACGGCGGCGGCCTGTTGCTGCTGGGCGTGGGCGCGCGCGAGCACCTCGGTGAGCTTGTTGGCGCCGGCGACGACGGTCGCGGCGTGCAGCCGGCCCGGCTGGCGGGAGACGCGCTCGATGGGTCCCGAGATCGACACGGCGGCGATGACGCGACCGGCGGGGTTGCGCACCGGGGCCGACACCGAGGCGACGCCCGGCTCGCGCTCGCCGACGCTCTGCGACCAGCCGCGGCGCCGCACGGCGGACAGGGTCGTGGCGGTGAACTCCGCCCCCTGCAGCCCGCGGTGCAGGCGGTCGGGCTCCTCCCAGGCGAGCAGCACCTGGGCCGCGGAGCCCGCGAGCATCGACAGGGTCGCGCCCACGGGGATCGAGTCGCGCAGCCCCATCGGCCGTTCGGCGGCCGCGACGCAGATGCGCATGTCGCCCTGCCGGCGGAAGAGCTGGGCCGACTCGTTCGTGTGGTCGCGCAGGGCCCCGAGGACCGCGCCGGCGGCCGCGAGGAGGCGGTCCTCGCCGGCGGCGGCGGCCAACTCGGCCAGCCGCGGGCCGAGGATGAACCGCCCCTGCATGTCGCGTGAGACGAGTCGGTGATGCTCGAGCGCGACCGCGAGTCGATGTGCCGTCGGGCGGGCCAGACCCGTGCTCTGCACGAGCTGCGCGAGTGTGGACGGCCCTGCCTCTAGAGCGCTCAGCACCGTGGCGGCCTTGTCCAGGACCCCCACTCCGCTAGTGCTTTCCATGAAAGCATTGTGCCGTCTCATAGCCTGAGACTCAAGTTCGCCACATGATGAAACTGGAGGAATCTTCTCGGACGAGCCCGGGGCGGTCGACTTCCGACCGGACCTGCGCGGTCCCTGCGGGCCCCGGGGCCACGCACGAGCGAGACGCACGAGGGATCGGGCATGGGACGCACACTGGCGCAAAAGGTCTGGGACGAGCACGTGGTGCGTTCTGCGCCGGGTGAGCCGGATCTGCTCTACATCGACCTCCACCTCGTGCACGAGGTGACGAGCCCGCAGGCCTTCGACGGGCTGCGGCTGGCCGGACGCCGGCTGCGCCGCCCGGACCTCACGCTGGCCACCGAGGATCACAACGTGCCGACGACGGCCGGCCCGATCACCGACCCCACGAGCCGCACCCAGGTCGAGACCCTGCGCGCCAACTGCGCCGAGTTCGGCGTCACGCTGCACTCGATGGGCGACGCGCGGCAGGGCATCGTGCACATCATCGGCCCGCAGCTCGGGGTCACCCAGCCGGGCATGACGGTCGTCTGCGGCGACAGTCACACCTCGACCCACGGCGCCTTCGGCGCCCTCGCGTTCGGCATCGGCACGAGCGAGGTCGAGCACGTCATGGCGACCCAGACCTTGCCGCTGCGGCCCTTCAAGACGATGGCCGTCACCGTCGAGGGCTCGCTGGCGCCCGGCGTGACGAGCAAGGACATCATCCTCGCGGTCATCGCCAGGATCGGCACGGGCGGCGGCCAGGGCTACGTCATCGAATATCGCGGTAGCGCGATCGAGGCGCTGTCGATGGAAGCCCGCATGACGATCTGCAACATGTCGATCGAGGCCGGCGCCCGCGCCGGCATGATCGCGCCGGACGACGTGACGTTCGACTACCTGCGCGGCCGGGAGTACGCGCCGACCGGCGCCGACTGGGACGCCGCCGTCGCGCAGTGGCGCAAGCTGCGCACGGACGACGACGCGACCTTCGACACCGAGGTCGTGCTCGACGCCGACACGCTGACGCCGTTCGTCACGTGGGGCACCAACCCCGGTCAGGGCCTGCCGCTGAGCGCCTCGGTGCCCGACCCCGACACCCAGCCCGACGTGGAGCGCGAGAGCACCCGCCGCGCGCTGGACTACATGGGTCTGACGCCCGGCACGCCGCTGCGCGACATCGCGGTCGACACCGTCTTCGTCGGCTCGTGCACCAACGGGCGCATCGAGGACCTGCGTGAGGTCGCCGACGTGCTGCGCGGACGCCACGTCGCCGACGGCGTGCGGATGCTCGTCGTGCCGGGCTCGATGGCCGTGCGCGCGCAGGCCGAGGAGGAGGGGCTCGACGAGGTCTTCACCGCCGCGGGCGCCGAGTGGCGGCTCGCGGGGTGCTCGATGTGCCTGGGCATGAACCCCGACCAGCTCTCTCCGGGTCAGCGGTGCGCCTCGACGAGCAACCGCAACTTCGAGGGCCGCCAGGGCAAGGGCGGCCGCACCCACCTCGTCAGCCCCCCGGTCGCCGCGGCCACCGCGGTGCGCGGCCGCCTCGCCGCCCCGGCCGACCTGTAGCCCGACGACCCGAGGAGGCCGCTCCGATGGAGAAGTTCACGACCCACACCGGCGTCGGCGTGCCGCTGCGCCGCAGCAACGTCGACACCGACCAGATCATCCCCGCGGTCTACCTCAAGCGCGTGACCCGCACCGGCTTCGAGGACGCCCTTTTTGCGGCGTGGCGTGGCGACGAGAGCTTCGTGCTCAACCAGCCCCCCTACACACAGGGTTCTGTGCTTGTCGCCGGGATCGACTTCGGCACCGGATCGTCCCGCGAGCACGCCGTCTGGGCGCTGCAGGACTACGGCTTCCGCGTCGTCATCTCGCCGCGCTTCGGCGACATCTTCCGGGGCAACTCCGGCAAGGCCGGGCTGCTCACCGCCCAGGTCTCGCAGGAGGACGTCGAGCTGCTGTGGAAGCTCCTCGAGGAGGACCCGGGCACCCCGTTGACCGTCGACCTCACCGAGCGCACGATCACGTGCCGCGAGCACGTCGTGCCGTTCGAGGTCGACGACTACATCCGCTGGCGCCTGCTGGAGGGGCTCGACGACATCTCGCTGTCACTGCGTCACGAGGCCGACATCGTCGCCTTCGAGGCCGCCCGCTCGCCGCTCAAGCCGGTCATCGACACCGCCTCCTGACGCGGCACCGATCCGCCCCCACACCCGCATCGCGGGTCGGCCCGGGCGCCCCACGCGGGCGCCCGGGCCGAGTCGTTCCCGCGCCTGCCACGTGCCCGATTCCGTTCTGCGCGCGCCGTGATCGCCAGTCTCACGGCCTGAGCCGGCCGTCCCGCCGGTGCCGCCCCCGGCCCTTGTCGACATCGCAGAATGCCCTCTGACCTGCGGTTTTGACACTCCTGGGGGTGCGGCGACCCACGGGGGGCGCCCACCGCACATCTGGATTCCACTGTCCGTCATGGCTGTTCGTGCCGATAAGGGGTGCGAAGTCACGGCCTGCCGAGGCTTCCGAGAGCGCATCGGCTGCCGAGTTTCCGTCCAGCGACGGGTCCCCTCCAGCCCGTCGTCCGATCGCTGATCGTCGAGGACCGCAGCACATGCGCCGCGCACGCGGCGCCTGGCCAGGGCCACACGGATGTGGCGGCTGGGCGGTGCTCTTTGCCACAGCATCAGGCCGGCCCACCGGCTCTGGAGGGAGAAAAAGAGTGAACAAGGCTGATCTGGTCGAGGCACTGGAGGAACGTCTCGGAGGCAAGAAGGCCGCCGCGGACGCCCTCGAGGCGATCTTCGACGTCATCATCCGCGAGGTCGCCCGCGGCGGCCGCGTCGGAATCACCGGCTTCGGCACGTTCGAGCGCGTCGACCGCGCCGCGCGCACCGGCCGCAACCCCCGCACCGGCGACTCCGTGCGCATCGAGTCGACCGCCGTGCCCAAGTTCCGCCCCGGCACCGCGTTCAAGCTGTATGTCGCGGAGCCGGCGACCCTGCCCAAGGCCGGCCCGGCCGCTGCCCGCGCGGCGGCCGGCACCGCCGCCGAGGTGCGCGCTCGCGCCGAGGCCGCCATCGAGGCGGCCAAGAGCAAGCGCTCGAAGAGCTCGCGCAGAACGGCCTGATCACCGGCGACCCGGTCGCGCCCGCGAGCACTAGCGCGGGCCTCCCGGGGCGCCGACACCTCTCCTCCGGCGTTGCGCGATAGCGATGGGCGGGGCGGACCGCACTTTGGTTCGCCCCGCCCATCGCGTCGTCGCACACACGCCGCGGCCGCCGCGGCGTGGGCGACAGCGCGCGCAGGCCACCGCGCCAGGGCGGCGGCCCCTGCCGTCGCGTCAGGTCGACACCCCTGCGGCTGTCAGGCCGGCGGCCCTGCGGCTGTCAGGCCGGGCCGCCCTGCGGCCGTCAGGCCGAGAGCCCCTGCGGCGGGGACTGCGCCGAGATCTCGGCAGCCAGCTTCGGAGAGCCCTCGAGCAGGGCGCGCGTGCGGGCGCCGACGCCGAGCGCCACGGCCTGGGCGAGATCGTCGGCGAGGTCGACGTCGCGTCGCAACCGCGGCAGGTCGAGGTCGAGGCGCGCGGCCGTCGCCGCGTGCAGCACCGCCGATTCGGGACCGAACGCAGGCTGGAGATGGGCGGGGTCGATGGACGCGAGGAGCACGCTGCCCCGACCCTGCGCGTCCGGCACGAACGCCGTGCGGGCGCGGAAGCACGCCTCCAGCGCCACCTGCAGGTCGTGCGGTCGCAGCGCCGGGAGGTCGCCGAGGAGGATCGCGACGCCCGGCTCCGGGCCGCGCCGCTCGTCCTCGACCGCCGCCCGCACGCCCGCGGCCAGCGCCGCGCTCAGGCTGTCGCCGGTGTCGGCGACGACCAGAGCGCCCAGGCGCCGCGCCTCGGCGGCGACGACCGGGTCGGGGGTCACGACCACGAGACGCACTCGGGGGGTCGCGGCGACCGCCGCCAGCGTGTCGAGGGCCAGCGCGATCGCCAACTCCTCCCGCTGGTCACCGGCGACCTCGCCCAGCCGGGATTTGCCGTTGACGCCCCCCTTGACGGGCACCACGACGCTCCACTTCGGCGCATCAACTGGTTTCACACCGATAAATGCTGCCACCGCTCTCGGTAGGGTGATCCCCCGGGGCATCGCTCGGCACCTCGCCCGAGGCGGCCGGCGGCGCCCCGACGGCACGCTCGGGCGCCTCCTGCGGAGCCCCGCCCGGGCGGCCCGGGTGCCCGACCCGAGAGCCGGACGGTGGCCGCGGGCGGCACGACAGCCGGCAGCAGGACAGCGGACAGCACGCATTCGGCAGCACGACATTCGACGGCACGGCATTCAACAGCACGGCATTCGGCAGCACAGGAGGTCACGTGAGGCGAGCAGGCCCGTGGGGCGGTGCGACCCCCGAGCCGACGTTCGCCTACCGGTGTGCGGTCGGGGTGGTGCGCCCGCTCATGCGCGCCATGACCCGCCACGAGTGGGCGGGCGCCGAGCACCTGCCGCAGGTCGGGGGCTGCGTCGTGGCGGTCAACCACATCTCGCACGCCGACCCGTTCGCCGTCGCCCACTTCCTGTGGGATTCGGGCCACCCGCCCTACTTCCTCGGCAAGGCGTCGCTCTTCAAGCTGCCGGTACTCGGGCCCTGGCTCACCGCGTGCGAGCAGGTGCCGGTGCACCGCGGGGACGGGCGGGCCGCCGACGCCTACCGTGACGCCGTCGCGGCGGTGCGGGCCGGCAAGTGCGTCGTCATCACCCCGGAGGGCACGATCACCAAGGACCCGCAGGGCTGGCCCATGGTCGGCAAGACCGGCGCGGCGCGGCTCGCGCTCGAGGTCGGCGCCCCCGTGTTGCCGCTCGCGCAGTGGGGCGCGCGCGAGCTGCTCGACCTCGACGGCCGGTTCCGGCCCTGGGCGCGCCCCACGATGCGCATGCTGCTCGGGCCGCCGGTGCCGCTGGACGACCTGCGGGCGCGGCCCGTCACCGTCGAGGTGGCCCGGGCCGCGACGGCGCGCATCATGGCCGCCATCACGGCGGGCGTCGCCCGGTTGCGCGACGAGCCGGCGCCGCACGACGTCTGGGATCGAGCCCGCGGCCGGCGTGTCCCGCCGGCCGCCACGGAGGTGGAGTGATGCGACGGGTCGCGGTCTTCGGCACCGGGAGCTGGGGCACGGCGTTCGCCGGCGTGCTCGCCGACGCGGGCAACGAGGTGCGGTTGTGGGGCCGGCGGCCCGAGCTCGTCGAGCGCATCAACGAGACCCGCGTCAACGCCGACTACCTGCCCGACCTCGTGCTGCCCAACGAGGTCGAGGCCACCGCCGACCCGGACCACGCGTTGGAGGGAGCCGACCTCGTCGTGCTCGCGGTGCCGAGTCAACGGCTGCGCGCCAACCTCGCGTCGTGGACCGGTCTGGCCGCCTCCGAGGCGCCGATCGTCTCGCTCATGAAGGGCATCGAGCTCGGCACGTCGCTGCGCATGACCGAGGTCATCGGCGAGGTGACGGGCGCCGGGCCGGAGCGGCTCGCCGTCGTCTCGGGGCCGAACCTGGCCCGCGAGATCGCCGCCCGCCAGCCCGCCGCGAGCGTCGTCGCCTCGGCCAGCCACCACACCGCCGACCTCGTCGCCGAGGCGTGCGCGACCCCCTACTTCCGGCCCTACACCGACACCGACGTCATCGGCTGCGAGCTCGGCGGGGCGACGAAGAACGTCGTCGCCGTGGCCGTCGGCATCGCCGAGGGCATGGGCATGGGCGACAACACGAAGGCGACGATCATCACGCGCGGGCTCGCCGAGACCGTGCGCCTCGGGGTGGCGCTCGGCGCGCAGCCCGGCACGTTCTCGGGCCTGGCCGGGGTCGGCGACCTCATCGCCACGTGCATGTCCCCGCTGTCTCGCAACCACCGCGTCGGGGTGGGCCTGGGGCAGGGCGGATCGCTCGCCGACGTCGTCGCGGCGACCAAGCAGACCGCCGAGGGTGTGACCTCGTGCGAGTCGATCCTCGCGCTCGCGCAGCGGGTCGGGGTCGAGGTGCCGATCTGCGAGGCGGTCGTCGCGATCGTCATCGACGGGCACCGGCCGCAGCTCATCGCCGACTCTCTCATGGCGCGCGAGCGCAAGCGCGAGAAGCATTGACCAACGCTGACCGGCACTGAGCGGCACTGACCCGACCAGCACTGACCGGCACTGACCCGACCGGCACTGACCGGCACTGACCGGCACTGACCCCTGGCGGCGGTGCCGCTCAGGCGCGGCGGTGTCGGGCCGACATGGGTCGGTCGGCGCCCTCGGCAGGCGTCCGGCGGGTGTCGGCAGCCGGTCGCGACCGGGCGCCGGGGCCGCGGGCCGGTATTGTCGGGCGACGATGAGCACCGAGCAGCCCCGCAGGCCCCGCGTCGCCGTCGTCTTCGGCGGGCGCTCCTCCGAGCACGCGGTGTCGTGCGCGACCGCGGCGGGCGTCCTGACCGCGATCGACCGCGACCGCTACGACGTCGTGCCGATCGGCATCGCCCAGGACGGCCAATGGGTGCTCGCGCCCGACGACGTCGAGCCGCTGGCGCTGCGGCCCGGGCACGTGCCGGCCGTCGCCACCTCCGACGCCGACGTCATGCTCCCGCTCGCGACCGGGTCGCGGTCGCTGACCAGCGTGCGCCGGGGCGAGTCGAGCATCGACCTCGGCCAGATCGACGTCGTCTTCCCGTTGCTGCACGGCCCGTTCGGCGAGGACGGCACCGTGCAGGGGCTGCTCGAGCTGGCCGACATCCCCTACGTGGGCTCGGGGGTGCTGGCCTCGGCGGTCATGATGGACAAGCACTACATGAAGATCGTCTTCGCCGCCGCGGGCCTGCCCATCGGCCCGTATGTCGTCATCACCGACCGGCAGTGGCAGCGGGAACCCGCCGAGTGCGAGCGGCGCGTCGCCGAGCTCGGCTGGCCGGTCTTCGTCAAGCCGTGCCGCGCCGGGTCGAGCGTCGGCATCACCCGGGTCACCGGGTCCTCGGCCCTGGCCGCGGCGATCGAGAAGGCCCGCGAGCACGACCCGAAGGTCATCGTCGAGGCCGCGATCTTCGGCCGTGAGATCGAGTGCGGCATCCTCGCCGGTCGAGGCCTGGAGCCGCACCGCGCGAGCGAGCTCGGCGAGATCGTCGTCACCCAGGGCCACGACTTCTACGACTTCGAGGCCAAATATCTCGCCGAGGCCGACGTGCAGCTGTCGTGCCCGGCGCAGCTGCCCGACGAGGTCGCCCGGCGCCTCAAGCGGCTGGCGCTCGAGGCGTTCGACGCCGCGGGGTGTGAGGGGCTGGCGCGGGTCGACTTCTTCTACGCCGACGACGGGGCCATCTACCTCAACGAGATCAACACGATGCCCGGCTTCACCCCCCACTCGATGTATCCGCAGATGTGGGCGGCGACCGGCGTGCCCTACCGCGAACTCATCACCGAGCTCATCGAGCTCGCGCGCGAGCGGCGCGTCGGGCTGCGCTGAGCACCGGCCTGGAGGGCCGCCCTCACCGGCAGTGGCGACCGGTGGCGGGCAGCGTGCGCGCGACCGCGGTGAACGCCCCGAGCACGAGGGGCTCGGGGGCGTAGGCGTCCGGCACGAGCACCTGCAGGGCGGGCGAGCGCCCGTAGGTCGTGAACCGCGAGCCGTCCGACAGCGGCTCGACGACCCAGTCGACGTCGTCGACGGCCAGACACTCCAGGGTCGTCGGCGGCGGGGCGGGCACGCCGCAGCGGGCGATGATCGCCGGGTCCCCCCACGCGGCGGTCGCGGGGGAGTCGGGGGTCGTCGCGCCGCGCTCATGCCCGGCGACCACCGCGGGCCAGGCCGGCGCGGAGCACGGGACCAGGGTGGCCCCTGCCGGCGGCGCGACCTGCGTCGCGGACGAGCAGCCGGCCATGCCGACCAGGAGCCCGGCCGCGAGCCCGAGCGCGGCGCGGCGCCTCAGCCGTGGACGATCGTGCACGTCAGCGTGCGTGTGATGCCCGGCACGACCTGGATGCGATCGACGACGAAGCTGCCGAGGCCGTCGAGGTCGTCGGCCGCGATGCGCGCGATGAGGTCGTAGGGGCCGGTGACCTCGCTCGCCGAGTCCACCCCCTCGAGGGCCGCGACGGCCGTCGCGACCTCGGTGGCGTGTCCCACCTCGGTCTGCACGAGGACGTAGGCCTGGATCATGGGGACGCCTTCCTGGTCAGGTGCTTCGGTCGCCCGCGCGGGCCCGGAGGGTGCCCGGGAGTCTAACCTGCGGGTGTCGCACAACCCGTCCGCACCCTGCCCGGAGGTCGAGACCCCATGCCGCAGAGCACCCCCGCACCGACGCTCGCGGACATCGGGGAGGACGAGCTGCTCGCGCGGATCTTCCCGCTGCTGCCGGTGCCCGCCGGCACCCTGCTCGGGCCCGGCGACGACGCCGCGGTGCTCGGCGCGCAAGGGCGGGTCGTCCTGACCACCGACACGATGGTGCTGGGGCAGGACTGGCGGCACGAGTGGTCGACGCCGGCCGACGTCGGGGCCAAGTGCGTCGCCCAGAACCTCGCCGACGTCGCCGCGATGGGGGCCCGCCCGGCCGGGCTGCTCGTGACGCTCGTCGCCGACCCGGCGACGCCGGTGAGCTGGGCGCTCGAGCTGTCCCGCGGCATCGGTGAGGCCGCGGCGGCCGCCGGCACGGGCGTGCTCGGTGGGGATCTGTCGTCGGCGGGCCCGGGCGTGCTCGCGGTGAGCATCGTGGCCGTCGGCGAGCTCGGCGAGCGGCCCCCGGTCACCCGGTCGGGGGCGCGTGTCGGTGACGTCGTCGCGGTGCTCGGGCCGCTGGGGCGGGCCGCGGCGGGTCTCGAACTGCTGCTGGCGGGCGGGTGGGAGCACGCAGGGGAGGCCGCCGCGGAGTTCGTCGACGCCCAGCGTCGCCCGACGCCGCCGCTGGCGGGCGGGCCCGCAGCGGCCGCTGCCGGGGCGAGCGCGATGATCGACCTGTCCGACGGGCTCGCGCGCGACGCCGGCCGGGTGGGGCGTGCCAGCGGGGTCGTGCTCGCGCTCGACTCCGCGGCGCTCGCGCCGGACGTGCGGCGGCTGCGTCAGGCCGTGTCCGACGACGTCGCGGTGCGCTGCGTCGTGGCCGGCGGCGAGGAGCACTCGCTGCTCGCGTGCTTCCCCGCCGACGCCGCACTGCCGGCCGCGTGGCGCGTCATCGGGCAGGTCGAGGCGGCCGGTGCGGACGGCGGGCACCCGCTACCGGGGGTGCTGGTCGACGGAGTCGAACCGCAGGACCTGGGCTGGGATCATTTCGGCGGGTAGGTCGTGCGCGCCGGCTCGGCGGCCACGTCGCGCGGGCATAGGCACCGAGCGGGAGCACGCACCGAGCGGGCACAGCAAAGAGCCGCCGGGCAAGGCCACGACGGCTCGGATGCTGTGCAGCTGGTGGCTGTCGGCGCCGGTGGGGCGCCACGAATCAGCTCAGCGCTGGACCTTGCCCGCCTTGAGGCAGGACGTGCACACGTTGAGGCGCTTGGGCGTCTTGCCGGCGACGCCGACCTTGGCGCGCACACGCTGGATGTTGGGCGTCCAGCGGCGGTTGGTGCGCCGGTGCGAGTGCGAGATGTTGTGACCGAAGGTCGGTCCCTTGCCGCAGACGTCGCAGTTGGCAGCCACGGAAACTCCTGAGAACGAGATGAACAAAGGCAATCGGACTGCTGACGCTGCGCACGGGATGGCACGAGGGGTGGCACGCCGGCGCGCTCGCAGCAGGAACCGGTCAAGGATAGCCGAGGGGGTCATGCCCGCCCAAATGCGGAGCGAGCGCGGCCCGGACGCGCGGCGAGCCGCACCGACAGCCGCCGTGCAACCGCACCCGGTGCGCATAGGCCCGAACGCATCACGCACACGCCGTGCGGCCTGGGCCGCTGGACGGGGCCGCGTGGTTGTCGGTGGCCGGTGTGAGGATATGGCTTGTGAGCGAGGAGAGGCAGCCGCTGCCCGGCGCCGATGCCGTCGATGCCGTCGATGCTGTGGACGGCGTTGATGACGGACCGGCCGCCGGCGCTCGTCTGGCTGCCGATGCGCGACCGGCCGATGCGCGACCGGCCGATGACCGACCGGCCGATGACCGACCGG
>JBDIAP010000042.1:0-24450 GCA_039812485.1 Kineosphaera sp. | reverse complement strand
CCCTGCGCCGGTGAGCCGCCCGGGGTCGGCGGCGGCGCGGGTCGTCGCGGCCGCCGGTCTCGTCGCGCTCGTGGCGCTCACGGTGGCCAGCCTCGGGGTCGGGGTCGCCGACTTCGACCTCGGCACGCTGCTGACGAGCCGCGGCCCCCGCACGGCCGCCCTCCTCCTCGCGGGCTCGGCGATGGCCGTGTCGGGCCTGGTCATGCAGCTGCTCGTCCGCAACCGGTTCGTCGAACCGTCGACGGCCGGCACGACCGAGTTCGCGAGCCTCGGCGTGCTCGCCGCGACGATCTGGATGCCCGGTGCCCCGATCGGGGTGAAGATGCTCGTCGGCACCGTCGCGGCGCTGGCCGGCACCGCGATCTTCCTGCGGATCCTGCGGGGGGTGCCGACGCGCAACACCCTGCTCGTGCCGCTCGTCGGGATCATGCTCGGCGGGGTGGTCGGCGCCTTCTGCACCTATCTCGCCCTGCAGTTCGACCTCCTCCAGAGCCTCGGGGCGTGGACGAGCGCGGACTTCTCGACGGTCATCGCGGGCCGGTACGAGCTGCTGTGGCTCGTCGGGATCCTCACGCTCGTCACCGTGGTCGTCGCCGACCGGTTCACCGTCGCCGGTCTCGGCTCGGACCTCACGACGAACCTGGGGCTCGACCACAGCTCGACGGTCCGGCTCGGGCTGGCGCTCGTGTCGGTCGTCGTCGCGGTCGTCGTCGTGACGACCGGGGCGATCCCCTTCCTCGGTCTCGTCGTCCCGAACGTCGCGCGGCTCTTCCTCGGGGACAACGCGCGCCGGACCGTGCCGTGGGTCGCGCTCGGCGGGGCCCTGCTCGTCCTCACCTGCGACCTCCTCGCGCGGCTCGTCCGCTACCCCGCCGAGCTGCCGCTGGGGACCGTGCTCGGGGTCGTCGGGGCCGCCGTCTTCCTCTATCTGCTCCTGAAGGATCGTCGTGTCCGCACCGCCTGACCTGAAGCACTCCCCCGCCGCCAGGCCGATCGGCGAGGGCGACGTCGCCGATCCGGCGGTCCCGTCCGAGCGGGTCGGCGCACGGGCGCCGCTCGTCCTGGCCGTGCTCGCGCTCGCCGTCCTCGCGATGTCCGCGGCCTACCTCACGCTCGGGGTGCGCAGCGGCTGGGCCTACGTCCTGCCCCGTCGCGCGAGCACGGTCGCGACGCTGCTGCTCGTCGCGACCGCGGTCGGCGTCGCGACGGTGCTCTTCCACACGATCACCGACAACCACATCCTCACGCCGTCGGTCATGGGGCTGGACTCCCTCTACCTGCTGATCCAGACGGTCGCCGTCTACGCGATCGGGTCGGCCGGCGTGACCCAACTGCCCGAGGTGACGCAGTTCGTCGCGGCGCTCACGCTCATGCCGGGGCTGTCGTTCGTGCTCTACCGCCGACTGCTGCTCGGGTTGGGCCACGACCTGCACCTGCTCGTCCTCGTCGGGATCGTCCTCGGCGTGCTCATGCGATCGCTGACGAGCTTCTTCACCCGCGTCATGGATCCGACCGAGTTCCTCGTGCTCCAGGACCGGATGTTCGCCGACTTCACCGGCGCGCCGCTGCCGACGCTGGGGATGTCGGCGCTCGTCTGCGTCCCCGTGCTCGCGCTTCTGGTCCGCGACCACGCCACCCTCGACGTCATGGCCCTGGGCCGGGACACAGCGATCGGGCTCGGCGTCGAGCACCGGCGAGTGCTCCTGCGGGTGCTGCTCCAGGTCGTCCTCCTCGTCGCCGTCGCGACGGCGCTCGTCGGGCCGACGATGTTCTTCGGGCTCATCGCGGCGCACCTGGCCTACCGCGCGGTCGGGACGTATCGCCACCGCTACACGCTTCCGGCGTCCGCGCTCGTCGGCGGCCTCGTCCTGCTCGGGGGCCAGACACTGCTCGAGCGCGTGCTGCGCGCCGACACCAATCTCGCGGTCGTCGTCGAGTTCGTCGGCGGACTGCTGTTCATCGCCCTGTTGCTGCGAAGGAGACCCGCGTGATCACCCTGGACCGCGTGAGCAAGAGCTACGGATGTGGCCGGGTCGTCGACGAGGTGAGCGTCACGATCCCGGACGGAGGCCTGACGTGCTTCGTCGGCCCGAACGGCGCCGGCAAGTCGACCCTGCTGTCGATGATCGCGCGGCTCCTGCCCCCCGACGAGGGCACGATCCACCTCGACGACCTCGACGTGTGCACCGCCCCCGGAGACGAGGTGGCCCGCCGCCTGGCGATCCTGCGGCAGGAGAATCACCTGTCGATCCGCCTCACGGTCGGTGACCTCGTCGACTTCGGGCGCTACCCGCACCGCCGGGGCCGCTCGCGGGCGGACCGCGCGCCCGGGGCGGCCACCGATCGCCTCCGCGTCGAGGCGGCCCTGGACTACCTGCACCTGCGGGCGCTGCGGCATCGCTACCTCGACGAGCTCTCCGGCGGGCAGCGTCAGCGCGCGTTCGTCGCGATGGTCCTGGCCCAGGACACCGACTACGTGCTCCTCGACGAGCCGCTCAACAACCTCGACATGGCGCACAGTGTCGCGATGATGACGCTGCTGCGGCGGGCCGCGGACGAGCTGGGGCGCACCGTCGTGCTCGTCGTCCACGACATCAACTTCGCCTCGGCCTTCGCGGAC
This sequence comes from Kineosphaera sp., assembly GCA_039812485.1. Classification (GTDB taxonomy): domain Bacteria; phylum Actinomycetota; class Actinomycetes; order Actinomycetales; family Dermatophilaceae; genus Kineosphaera. The sequence continues at coordinate 21,830 of JBDIAP010000042.1, read as the reverse complement.
CGGATCATCGCGCTGCGCGACGGGCGGATCGTCGCCGACGGCACGCCGTCCGAGTTCATGACCGTGCAGACGATGCGTGAGGTCTTCGATCTCGACATGCCGATCGTGCAGGTCGAGGGCCGACCACTCGCGCTCTACCACGCGGGACGCCCCTGGGGCGCCGGTCGCCACGTGCCGACGACAGGGGCGGCGTAGGCGACGGGTGTGCCACCTGCTTCACCAGGAACATCACCAGGACATCCCCGAGCCGGCGCAGACCCGCATCACCGCCGGGCACGACAACTACGCTAAGGAGGGTGAGCACGAGCGCTCCCGCGGGCTATCCCGGGCACTGGGAGGCCGACGTCCTCCTCATCGACGGGCGAACGGCGCGGGTGCGACCCACTCGGGCCGACGACGGTGAGGCGCTCGTCACGTTCTACGAGCAGGTGTCGGACACCTCGAAGTACATGCGATACTTCGCCCCCCACCAGCAGCTCACCGACGCCGAGCTGCACCGGCTCACGCACTGCGACTACGACAGCTCCGTGGCGCTCGTCGTGGAGTCCGGTGCGAACATCATCGCGCTCGGCACCTACGACAAGACGCTGCCCGGGGAGGCCGAGATGGCCTTCCTCGTCGCCGACGGCCATCACGGCCGCGGCATCGGCACGATCCTGCTCGAACACCTCGCGCAGACCGCCCGCGAGCGCGGGGTGGGCAAGTTCGTCGCCGAGATCCTCCCGGAGAACGGCGACATGATCGGCACGCTGCGCGCCGCCGGCTATCAGATGCGGATGAGCTTCAGTGAGGGCTTCCTGTGGTTCGAGTGCTCCATCGAACCGACGGAGAGCGCCGTCGGCGTCATGCTCGACCGCGAGCACCGGGCCGAGGCCGTGTCGATGCGGCGCTGCTTCGAGCCGGCGTCGGTCGCGGTCATCGGCGCGAGCTCCCGGGCCGGGTCGGTCGGACGCCTCCTCCTGCACAACCTCATCACCGGCGACTTCAGCGGCCGAGTCTTCGCCGTCAACCCCCGCGTGTCCGCCGTCCTGGGGATGCCGACCTACCCCTCGATCCGGGAGGTGCCCCAGGACGTCGACCTGGCGCTCGTCGCCGTGCGGGCCGACCTCGTCGACTCGGTCGTCGCCGACTGCGCCGCCAAGGGAGTGCACGGCCTCATCGTCGTCTCCAGCGGCTTCGCCGAGACCGGGGAGGCCGGCCGGGAGCGCCAGCACAAGCTGCTGGCCCGGGTGCGGGCGCAGGGCATGCGGATGATCGGGCCCAACTGCCTCGGCGTCGTCAACACGGCCGAGGGGATCAGCCTCAACGCCTCGCTGTCGACGCTCATGCCGACGGTCGGCGGGGTCGGGTTCTTCTGCCAGACCGGGGCGCTCGGCGTGACGATCCTGCACGACCTCGACCGCCGCGGCCTGGGAGTCTCGACGTTCGTCTCCGCCGGCAACCGCGCCGACGTCTCCGGCAACGACCTGCTGCACTACTGGGACGAGGACCCGGCGACGACGATGGTGCTGCTCTACCTGGAGTCTCTCGGCAACGCGCGCAAATTCTCCCGGCTCGCGCGCCAGGTCAGCCGCAGCAAGCCGGTCGTCGCGGTCCGCTCAGGTCGGCGCGCCCGACACACCTCCTCGTTGGGCTCCGAGAGCCTGCCACCCGGTGGCGCGCCTGGGCGATCGCTGCGCGGCGTCGACGGGCCGACCGCGCCGCAGGCTGCCGTCGACGCGATGTTCCGCCAGGCCGGCGTCATCCAGGTCGACACGATGGACGCGATGTTCGACGTCGCCCAGCTGCTCGCCTTCCAGCCGTTGCCGACCGGTCGGCGGGTCGCGATCGTCGGCAACTCCTACGGGCTGGAGATCCTCGCGGCCGAGGCGTCGTGGACCGCGGGCCTGGAGGTCAGCGACGTGCGCTCGCTCGGGGCGACGGCCGGCGCCGTCGACTACGCACGCGCCCTCACGGCCGTCATGGGCGCCGACGACGTCGACGGTGTCGTCGTGCTCTACGCCAGCGTCGTGCCGACCGACGAGCGCGGGATGGCCGCGGCCCTGCGAGTGGCCGCCACACGCGCGGACAAGCCGCTCGTCGCAACGTTCCTCGGGCTGGAGGGTGTGCCCGCGCTCCTCGCCACGCCGGTCCGGGGCAGGCCCGGGCCGGGGTCCGTGCCGACCTACCGGACCCCGGAGGGGGCAGTGCGGGCCATGGCCCGGGCCGTGGAGTATGCCGAGTGGCTGGGCCGGCCGGACACGGTGCTGCGGGTCTTCGGCGACGTCCGCGAGGAGCAGGCGCACGCGTTCGTCGCCGACATCCTCGCCACACACCCCGACGGCTGGGCCCTCGACGACGTCCAGACCCAGACGCTGCTCGCCTGCTACGGCATCCACCTGCTGCCCTCGCGCCCGGTGGCGACCCTGGACGAGGCGATCGCCGCCGGGGACGAGCTGGGCTGGGGGGTCGCGCTGCGGGCGGTCGCCCCGTCGGTGCGGCGGCGCATGGACATCACTCATTCGCGGATGCATCTGGACGACGCGGACGACCTTCGCGAGGCGTGGGCGGAGATGGCGTCCGGCATCGAGGACCTGGGCAGCGCGGGGCTCGTCGTGCAGGCGATGGCGCCGCCGGGGGTCCCGACGCAGGTCACGTGCCTGGAGGACCCTGCGTTCGGGCCGGTGGTGTCGTTCGGGGTGGCGCTGCGCAACACCGACCTACTCGGCGACATCGCCTACCGCATCCCGCCGCTGACCGAGGCCGACGTGCACGGCCTCGTCCGCGAGGTCAAGGCGTCCCGGCTGTTCTTCAATCACCGCGGCAGCGGCTGGGCCGACGTCGCGGCGCTGGAGGACATCGTGCACCGCGTCAGCCAGCTCAAGGACGCCCTCCCGGACGTCGAATACCTGCAGCTCGGGCGGGTGCTCGTCGGCACCCGCGGCGCCAACGTCGTGCGCGCCACGATCCGGGTGCGGCCCAACCCCTCCTCCCGCAGCGACTGGTACACCCGCCGGCTCACCCACACCGACGACGGGGTCCCCGACGCGCTACGCGCCTGAGGGGCGGCTGCGTCGTGGGGCCTGTGGATGAGCGTGTCCCCGACCTCGGGCGGTGCGGCAGGGTGGACCCCGTGAGGATCGGGGGGGCACGATGAGTTCGATGACAATGGCGGCGGCGGACCTGGGTGGACCCGTCGGGCTGCCGTGGGGGCGGCCGCTGACGTACGACGACCTGGCGGATCTGCCCGATGACGGGCACCGCTACGAGCTCATCGACGGGGTGCTCATCGTGAGCCCGTCGCCGCGCACGGTGCACCAGCGGGTCGTCGGCAACCTCTATCTGCAGCTGCGCGAGCACTGCCCGGACGATCTCGAGGTGTTCTTCGCGCCCTACGACGTCGTCCTGGCCGCCGACACGGTGCTCATCCCCGACCTGATCGTGGCCCGGCGCGGCGACCTGACGGAGCGCAACCTGCCCACCGCGCCCGTGCTCGCGATCGAAGTGCTCTCGCCCTCGACACGGCGCCTCGACCTGACGCTCAAGCACAGCCGCCTCGAGGCGGCCGGGTGCGAGCACTACTGGGTCATCGACCCCGTCGCGCCGACCGTCCTGGCCTGGCGGCTCGGGCCGCGCGGCTACGACGAGCCGGTGCGGGTCGAGGGCGACGCGGTGTTCGCGGTGGACTCCCCCTACCGGATCGCGTTCGCCCCCGACGACCTGTGCCAGTAGGACCCGACGTGGTTGCCTCGGCCGTGCCGGGCCGGTAGTCACGTCGTGCGCCCTAAGATCCGGGTGCGGCCCAACCCCCTCCCGCAGCGACTGGTACGCCCGCCGCCTCAACCACACCGACGACGGGGTCCCCGACGCGCTACGCACCTGATGCGGTGCCCTCTCCGGTCAGCGCGCGGGCGACGGCTCGGACATAGCGGCGGTAGTCGCGCCGGGCGAGGGGGATGGCGTCGGCCACGAGGTCCAGATCGGCGGACACGTAGTCGTGCCCGAGCACGTTGCGCAGCCCGACCGACGGGAGCAGCGCCGCGGCGACCTCGCTCGGCAGGTACGGCGTGCGGGCGGCCAGCTCGAAGGACTCGCGATGGGTCTGCGGCGCCCGGCCGAGGGTGCGCGCCACGAGGTGGGCGTTGATGTCGACCGCCTGGTCGACGAGCCCGCACAGGGCGCGCTCGACCGCCAACCGCCGGCCGATCTCGGCGCGCAGCGCGTCGCCGTCGACGTCCCCGAGCCTGTCCAGATAGCCCAGCAGGTCGTGCATGACGGCCAGCCGACCGGAGATGATGCCGGGGTCGGGGGCGCTCATCGGGCCAGCTCACGCAGGAGGGCCTGGCGCAGGTACGCGGTGTCGAGATACTCACCGAGCGCGGCCAGCTCGCGGCGGCTGAACGCGCCGGCGGCTGACTCGTGGAGGATCTGCGCGCCGACGAGCGCCTCGACGCGGGCGACCGGCCCCGCGCGATCCAGGTCCATGATGTCGAGGTGGTCACCGGGGACCAGATCCGACAGAGCACCGACAGCGCCGATGAGGTCGCGCTCGGCACCGTGGGCGAAGCCGACGGCCACGTCGATATCGCTCGGGTTGTCGCTGCTCAGGGCGCTGCCGAACAGCGTGAGCAGCTCGATGTCGAAGGAGGCGCACACCGCCCGCAGGCGCCCGTCATCGGCCGCCGCGCGCAGCGCAGACAGCGACTGGGTGACCGGGACGGGCATCCTCCGATGCTACGGAACGGGTGCCGGAGCCGACGAGCGGCTTGCCGCGACAGATGCCGTGAGGGTAGTCAAGGACTCATGGCATCTCTGTTCACCAAGATCATCGACGGTCAGATCCCCGGGCGCTTCGTCTGGGCGGACGAGAGTTGCGTCGCGTTCCTGACCATCGAGCCGCTGACGCCCGGGCACACCCTCGTCGTGCCGCGCGAGGAGGTGGAGGTCTGGACCGAGCTGTCGCCCGACCTCATGGCGCACCTGACGAGTGTCGCGCAGCGGATCGGCCGCGCCCAGCGCGCGGAGTGGGACGCGCCGTTCGTCGGGCTGCTCATCGCCGGCTTCGACATCCCGCACGTGCACCTGCACGTCATGCCGACGTGGACCGCGGCCGACATGAACTTCCGCAACGCCGACTCCTCCCCGGCCCCGGACGCGATGGACGAGGCGGCCACCCGGCTACGGCGCCGCCTGCGCGAACAGGGCGGCGGCGACGCCGTGCCGGCCGACTGACGGCATCGGCGCGCCGCGACAAGGGTCACGCCGGCTCACAGCCGGGGCACGAAACGGGTGCCGCTCATCGCCTGCCACACGAGGTCGGCGGCGTGAGCGACGGCCCGCAGCCGCAGACCCTCGCGCTCCAGGGCGTCGATGACCTGGGGCAGCGCACCCGGCGGCACCTGCTCGACCAGCTCGACACGCGCGACCCGGTAGGCCGAGCGCATCGCCTCGACCTCCCCGGCCACGTGCCGAGCCGCGATCCACGCGAGCGCCTCGGGGTGGCGGCGCCACACCTCGTAGGCCCGGTAGTCCGCGGGGCACTGGTCGAGCAGCCACGGCACGGCCGCCTCCCGCCAGCCGGGTGAGTCCGGCGGCGGCACGGCCCGCGGCCACCCCGGCGGCGTGTGTCGGTCCATGCCCTCCATGCTCACAGCGACCACCGACAAGGCACCCCGCTGCGACGGCGGCCGGCCGGACCGCGCCTGCTCAGACCGCCTGCTGGAACTCTTCGAGCACCGGCCACATCCGCTCCCCCAGCTCGACCTGGGTCAGCAGAATCGCGATCGTGCCGTCGCGATCGACGAGGAAGTCCGTGCCCTGCCCGCCGGCCCACCCATAGCGACCCTCGTGGGATCCGGCCAGCTGGATCGACACCCCGTAGCCCCACCCGGTGCCCTCCCAGAAGCCCGGGAAGAAGCTGTCCGGCGTCTTGGCCGCCGCCGGCACCTGGTCACGGGTCAGCTCCGCGACGAGGTCGGCGTCGAGGAACCGTCGACCGGCGACACGCCCTCCGCCGGTGAGCATCCGCGTGAAGCGGCACAGGTCGGCCGCGGTGGAGACGAGCTCGCCGTGCGCGACGTCGAAGGGCGGTGGCCCGGCGTAGAAGCCTCCGCCCGCGGGCTCGGCCTCGACGAGCGCGTCGCCCTCGACCCGGTAGGCGGCCGGCAGCCGATCGAGCCGGTCGACCGGCACCCACAGACCGGTGTCGCGCATGCCCAGCGGCCCGAAGACCGTCTCGGCCAGGTGCTGGCCCAGGCCGATGCCGGCGACGCGCGACAGCAGGATGCCGAGGATCGAGAACGAGTGGTGGTAGCGGAAGCCCGTCCCGGGCTGGTGGGCGAGCGGCAGCGTGGCCAGCGCGGCCAGCCACTCGTCCGCGGGCAGCGACGGGGGCTCCGCGCTCGCTTCGACGCCTGCCGCCCGCATCGCGGCGGACAGGGGTGTGTCGGCCACCGGCATGCCGTAGCCGGACCCGTTGGCGAGCAGGTCGCGCACGGTGATCGGCCGGGTCGCCGGCACGGTGTCGTCCACGGCGGCGCCGGGCGTCCGCAGCACCCGCCGGTCCACGAGCTCGGGGAGCCAGCGCGGCACCGGATCGTCCAGCCGCACCCGCCCGGCCTGCACGTGCAGCAGCGTCGCGACGGCCGTGATGACCTTGGTCATCGACTGGATGCGCATGATCGCGTCGGGACGCATCGGCGTGCCGCCCAGCGCCATGACGCCGACGGCCTGCGCGAGCCCGTCGGGGTCGGCGTCGTCGTCGCGCCCCGGGCGGGCCACGAGCGTCACGGCGCCGGGCACCGTGCCCGCCTCGACGTGCCGCACCATGAGGTCTCGCACCTTCTCGTCCATCGGTAGCTCGTCCATCGATAGCTCGTCCATCCAAAGCCTCCGATCGGTCCCGTTCATCGGTCGGTCGACACCCTCCCAGACACCACCGACAAGCTCACGAGCGGCGGCCTCGACCGCTGGAATGGGGGCGCCCACCTGGGAGACTGCCCGCTATGGCTCGCGTGAAACTCGACTACCCCGACGACGTCTACGTCTTCAGCACGCGTCTGGAGGTGCGCTTCGACGACATCAACGCCGGCATGCACCTGGGCAACGACCGGCTCGTCAGCCTCGTCAGCGAGGGGCGGTCCCGCTTCCTGGAGCACCTGGGCCTCTCCGAGCTCGGCACGCCCGAACAGCCGGGCGTCATCGTCGCCGACCTGGCGGTCACCTACCGCTCCGAGGCGCGCCTGCGCGACGTGCTGCGCTTCGACCTCGGGGTCACCGACACCACCCGCTACGGGGGCGATGTCGTGTGCCGCATCGTCCGCGAGTCCGACGGCGTGCTCGTCGCCGTCGCCAAGACCGGCCTCGTCTTCTTCGACTACCACGGCAGCAAGCGCCCGGCCAGCGCACCCGAGGCGTTCACCGCCGCCGCGCGATGAGCCTGACGCCGTAGAAGCGCGCGGACCCGGCCCGCCGCAGCACGATCTACCGCCGCCCAGGCAGCGGTTGGCAGGTGGTCTTCCACCAGGGCACCGTCGTCGGCGGCGAGTCGCCGCTGCCACCGGACCGATCCGAGCCCACCTCATCCGGGCTCGTCCGCACGGACACACGACGAGCCCCGCCGCACCGGTGGGCGCGACGGGGCTCGTGTGTCACGGGGGATCAGGCCTTGGCGAGCCCGCGCAGCACGTACTGCAGGATGCCGTCGTTGCGGTAGTAGTCGGCCTCGCCGGGGGTGTCGATGCGCACGACCGCGTCGAACTCGACCGCGTCGCCACCGGACTTCGTGGCCTTGACGTGCACCGTCTTGGGCGTCGAACCCTCGTTGAGGGCCTCGATGCCGGTGATGTCGAAGGTCTCGGTGCCGTCCAGGCCGAGCGACTCGGCATTCTCGCCCGCCGGGTACTGCAGCGGCAGCACGCCCATCCCGATGAGGTTGGAGCGGTGGATGCGCTCGTAGCTCTCGGCGATGACCGCGCCGACACCGAGCAGGCGCGTGCCCTTGGCCGCCCAGTCGCGGGAGCTGCCCGAGCCGTATTCCTTGCCGGCGAGGATGACGAGCGGCACGCCCGCCTCCTGGTAGGCCTGCGAGGCCTCGTAGATCGTCGTCTGCTCGCCACCATCGAGGAAGTTGCGCGTGAAACCGCCCTCGACGTCGTCGAGCAGCTGGTTGCGCAGCCGGATGTTCGCGAACGTCCCGCGGATCATGACCTCGTGGTTGCCGCGCCGCGACCCGTAGGAGTTGAAGTCCTTCTTCGCGACACCGTGCTCGGACAGGTAGACCCCCGCCGGGCTGTCGGCCTTGATCGACCCGGCCGGGCTGATGTGGTCGGTCGTCACCGAGTCGCCGAGCTTGGCGAGCACCCGGGCGCCGCTGATGTCGGAGACCGGGGTCAGCTCCATCGTCATCCCCTCGAAGTACGGGGGCTTGCGCACGTAGGTCGACTCGGTGTCCCACTCGAAGGTGTCGCCCTCGGGGGTGTCCAGCCCGGTCCAGCGCTCGTCGCCCGCGAAGACGTCCGCGTACTGCTCGACGAACATGTCCCGGTCGATCGAGGAGTCGATCGTCGCCTGCACGTCCTCCGCCGACGGCCAGATGTCGCGCAGGAAGACGTCGTTGCCGTCCTTGTCCTGACCGAGCGCCTCGGACTCGAAGTCGAAGTCCATCGTGCCCGCCAGGGCGTACGCCACGACGAGCGGCGGCGAGGCGAGGTAGTTCATCTTGACGTCGGGGTTGATGCGGCCCTCGAAGTTGCGGTTGCCCGAGAGCACCGAGGTCACGGCGAGGTCGTTCTCGTTGACCGCCGCCGAGATGTCCTCCGGCAGCGGGCCGGAGTTGCCGATGCACGTCGTGCAGCCGTAGCCGACGAGGTGGTAGCCGAGGTCCTGCAGCGCGGGCCACAGCCCGGCCTTCTCGTAGTACTCCGTGACGACCTTCGATCCGGGCGCCATCGACGTCTTGACCCACGGCTTGACCTTGAGGCCCTTCGCGCTGGCGTTCTTGGCGAGCAGGCCGGCGGCGAGCATGACGGACGGGTTCGACGTGTTGGTGCACGACGTGATCGAGGCGATCGAGACGATGCCGTGGTCGATCTCGAACGACACGCCGTCGCGGCTCACCGTCACCTTGTGGTGCGGGCGCGAGTGCCCGTTGCCGTCGGAGGCCGGCTTGGAGCCGCCGTTGAAGCCCTCGGGCGAGCCGCCGGGGGTCGGGTCGCTCGCCGGGAAGCTCGAGGCCTCGCCCTCCGGGCCCTCGTGGTGCGTCGCATAGGCGGGCAGCACCTTGCGGAACGACTCCTTGGCCTCGCTCAGCAGGATGCGGTCCTGCGGGCGCTTCGGCCCGGCGATCGAGGGGACGACCGTCGACAGGTCGAGCTCGAGGTGCTCGGAGAAGCGCAGCTCGCGGTCGGGGTCGTGCCACATGCCCTGGGCCTTGGCGTAGGCCTCGATGAGCGCGACCTGCTCGTCGCTGCGGCCGGTGAGGCGCAGGTAGTCCAGCGTCACGTCGTCGATGGGGAAGATCGCGCAGGTGGAGCCGAACTCGGGGCTCATGTTGCCGATCGTCGCGCGGTTGGCCAGCGGGATCGAGGCGACGCCCTCGCCGTGGAACTCGACGAACTTGCCGACGACCCCGTGCGCGCGCAGCATCTCGGTCACCGTGAGGACGACGTCGGTCGCGGTGACACCGGCCGGGATCTCGCCGGTGATCTTGAAGCCGACGACCCGCGGGATGAGCATCGAGACGGGCTGGCCGAGCATCGCGGCCTCGGCCTCGATGCCGCCGACGCCCCAGCCGAGCACGCCGAGGCCGTTCTCCATCGTCGTGTGGCTGTCGGTGCCGACGCACGTGTCGGGATACGCAGCGGTCGTCGCGCCCTGTTCCCTCGACATGACGACGCGGGCCAGGTGCTCGATGTTGACCTGGTGGACGATGCCGGTGCCCGGAGGGACCACCTTGAAGTCGTCGAACGCGCCCTGCCCCCAGCGCAGGAACTGGTAGCGCTCGCCGTTGCGCTGGTATTCGAAGTCGACGTTGCGCTCGAAGGCATCGCGCTGGCCGAAGACGTCGATCTGCACCGAGTGGTCGATGACGAGCTCGGCCGGCGAGAGCGGGTTGACCTTGTCGGCCGACCCGCCGAGCTCCTCGACCGCCTCGCGCATCGTCGCGAGGTCGACGATGCAGGGCACCCCGGTGAAGTCCTGCATGATGACGCGCGCGGGAGTGAACTGGATCTCGGTGTCGGGCTGGGCGCTCTCGTCCCAGCTGCCCAGCGCCCGGATGTGGTCGGCGGTGATGTTGGCGCCGTCCTCGGTGCGCAGCAGGTTTTCGAGCAGCACCTTGAGGCTGTAGGGCAGCGACTGCGACCCCTCGACCGCGTCGACGCGGAAGATCTCGTAGGACTTGTCCCCCACCTGCAGGGTGTCCTTGGCCTGGAAAGTGTCGGGGTGACTCACGACGGGGCTCCTTCGCTGCCGATGGATGGTGCTCGTTGCGGGGTGATCCGGCCGGACGATGCCGTCTGACGGCGCCGAGGCACCCGACCCTGCACCTCGCAATATCTCGATATCAAGATAAATTAGCACAGCCTCGGACGCTCGGCACCCCGGCGCACGGGCGATGCTTGGGTCGATCCTGCCCCAGCGACGCGTCCCTAGTCAGCCCAGGCATGCCTTACCCGCGGGCCGAGCCGTCGGCCGGCCGGCACAGCGCGATGCACTCGACGTGGTGGGTCATGGGGAACGCATCGAACGCCGCCAGATCGGCCAGGGCGTAGCCGGAGTCGACGAGGTAGCCCAGGTCACGCCCGAGCGCGGCCGGGTCGCACGCGACATACGCCACCGCCCGCGGCGACAGCGCCGCGATCTGCTCGATGACCTCACGCCCGGCGCCCGCCCGCGGCGGGTCGAGCACGACGAGGTCGACGACGTCGCCGCCCTCGATGAGCGGGGCCAGCGCGTCCTCGACGCGGTCGGCCCGCCACTCGAGCTGCTCGACGTCGGCGGTGTCGCGCTCCCCCGTCGCGACCGCGCGCTCGTCGGACTCGACCGCCAGCACCGCGCCGTCGGGACCGACCGCGTCCGCGAGGGCCCGAGCGAAGAGGCCGACGCCGGCATACAGGTCGAGGGCTCGCTCGCCCGGCTGCGGGTCGAGCCCGTCGAGCACACGCTCCAGGAAGGTCGCGGCGGCCCCGGGGTGCACCTGCCAGAAGCCGCGGGAGTCCACGTCGAGGTCGCCGCTCCACCGGGGGGTGCTGACGCGTTCGGTGACCTCGGGTCGCGTGCGCAGGTCGCCCGGGACCGCGACGACGACCGGCTCTCCCACCGCCGGGGCCACGACATCGACCGCGCGCTGCGCGAGCCAGTCACGCGCGAGCACGCCGGTCTCGATGATGCGCTCCTGCGCGATGAGGCAGTCCTCGATCGGCAGGACGTCGCGGGTGTGGAAGGGCCGCAGCCCGGCCCGACCGGCCCGGTCGACGGCGAACTCGACGCGCGTGCGCCAGCGCAGGCCCTGCTCGTCGCCCGGCACGGGCCGCACGACGAGCGCCTCGGGGGCGATGTCGATGCCGGCCAGGCGGGACAACTGCTCGCGCACGACGCCGGCCTTGAGCTCGCGCTGGTGGTCGAGGTCGGCGTGCTGCAGATCGCATCCCCCGCACCCGCCAGGACCGGCGTAGCGGCACGGCGGCTCGACCCGGCGCGGGCTGGCCTCCTCGATCGAGATGGCGTCGGCGAAGACGAACCGGTCGCCCTCCTTGCCTCGCGTGATCCGCGCCTGCACGACCTCGCCCGGCAGCGCGTGCCGCACGAAGACGACCCGGCCGTCGTCGTCGCGGGCGACCGCGTGACCGCCGTGGGCGAAGCGCGTGGGCCGCACCCGCAGCGACGTGCCGACGAGCGAGCGCCCGCTCATCGGCGCACCGGCAGCTCGGGGCCCGGGCCCGCGGACGACCGGCCGGCCGGGCCCACGTCGCCATACCAGGCCTCCTGGCCCTCCGACGAGGCGAGCTGCCACGGCACGCTGACCATCATGACGCCGGGGGTGAAGAGCAGCGCCGCCTTGAGGCGCAGCGCGCTCTGGTTGTGCAGGATGTGCTCCCACCAGTGGCCCACGACATACTCCGGCACATAGACGGTGAGCACGTCGCGCGGATAGCGCGCCCGCAGATCCTTGACGTAGTCGATGATCGGCCGCGTGATCTCGCGGTAGGGCGAGTCGAGGGCCTTGAGCGGCACGGGCAGCGCGCGCGCGTCCCACTCGCGCATGAGCTCGGTGGTCGCCTCGGGGTCCACGTCGACCGTCACCGCCTCCAGGTAGGAGGGCCGCGACGCCCGCGCGTAGGCCAGCGCCCGCATCGTCGGCTTGTGGATCTTGGACACGAGCACGACCGCGTGCACGCGCGAGGGCAGCGCCCGCTCCTCGCGCGGGTCGTCGGAGAGCGCGAGCTCCTGGGAGACCGCGTCGTAGTGCCGGCGCACGCCCGCCATGAGGAAGTAGAGGACGACCATCGCCGCGACGGCGTAGCCCGCTCCGTGGATGAACTTCGTCGCGAGCACGACGACGAGCACCGTGCCGCTCATCGCGGCCCCGACGCCGTTGATGATGCGCGCGCGACGCATGTGGCCGCGCGCCGTGGGATCGCCCTCGCTGTGCAGGTGCCGGTTCCAGTGCCGGATCATGCCGATCTGGCTCAGCGTGAACGAGACGAAGACGCCCACGATGTAGAGCTGGATGAGCGCTGTGACCTTCGCGTCGTAGAGGACGATGAGCACGATGGCGGCACCCGCGAGGATCATGATGCCGTTGCTGAAGGCGAGCCGATCTCCGCGCTGCGAGAGCTGGCGCGGCAGGAAGCCGTCGCGGGCGAGCACGGAGGCGAGCACGGGGAAGCCGTTGAAGGCGGTGTTGGCCGCGAGGATGAGGATGATGCCCGTCATCGCGGCGATGAAATACACCCCCGGCGGGAAGTTGTCGAAGACGGTGTGCGCCAGCTGGCCGATGACGGTCTCCTGCACGTAGGAGTCTCCGACCGGGGCGCCGCCCCGATAGAGCTGGGCGGCTGGGTCCTCGGCGAACTGCAGCCCGGTGATCTGGGCCAGCCCGATGATCGACATGAGCATGATCACCGAGATCGAGCCCATGAGCAGCAGCGTCGTCGCGGCGTTGTTGCTCTTGGGCTTCTTGAAGGCCGGCACGCCGTTGGAGATCGCCTCGACCCCGGTGAGGGCCGCACAGCCCGACGAGAAGGCGCGCAGCAGCAGGAACGCCATGGCCACCGCGGTCATCTGCTCGTATCCCGGCTCCGGCAGCAGGTCGAGGTCGGCGCTGGGGGCCGCCGGCAGCGTGCCGAGGGCGCTGCGGGCGAAGCCCCACACGGCCATGCCGATGATGCCGACCATGAACGCGTAGGTCGGCACGGCGAAGGCCGTGCCCGACTCGCGCACCCCCCGCAGGTTCATCGTCGTGAGGATGACGACGACCGCGACGGCGATCGGCATCTCGTGCCCACGCACGAACGGCAGAGCCGCCCCCGCGTTCTGCACGCCCGAGGACACCGAGACGGCGACGGTGAGCACGTAGTCGACGAGCAACGCGCTGGCCACGGTCATGCCGGCCCGCGGCCCGAGGTTGACGGTCGCGACCTCGTAGTCGCCGCCCCCCGAGGGGTAGGCGTGCACGTTCTGCCGGTAGGAGGCGACGACGACGATCATGACCGCGACGACGGCGAGCCCGACCTGCCACGAGTGCAGCATCGCCATGCCGCCGCCGGCGATCGCCAGGGTCAGCAGGATCTCGTCGGGGGCATAAGCCACCGACGAGAGGGCGTCGCTGGCGAAGACCGGGAGGGCGATGCGCTTGGGCAGCAGCGTCTCCCCGAGTCGATCGCTGCGCATGGCTCGACCGAGCAGGACGCGCTTGAAGGCGCGACTGGCGTTTGACACCAGATCAGCGTAGGACGCCGCACCGCCCGGCCGGACACGCCACCGCAGAACGCGCGCCCGGGTGAGTCCTGCGGCCCCGCTCGACCCCCCGACGAGCCGTGTACCGTCGTGACGTGCACTTCGTCATCATGGGCTGTGGCCGCGTGGGCGCGACGCTGGCCCAGAGCCTGGAGCAGCAGGGTCACGACGTCGCGGTCATCGACCAGAATCGCGCGTCGTTCCGCCGGCTCGGACCCGACTTCGAGGGCCGCCGCGTCCACGGGGTCGGCTTCGACCGCGACACACTCGTCAAGGCCGGCATCGACAACGCCTACGCCTTCGCGGCCGTGAGCAGCGGTGACAACTCCAATATCCTCGCGGCTCGCGTGGCCCGCGAGACCTACGGCGTCGCCAACGTCGTCGCCCGCATCTACGACCCGGGCCGCGCCGAGCTCTATCAGCGGCTGGGCATCCCCACCGTCGCGACCGTGCGCTGGACCGCCGACCGGGTCATCCGTCGGCTGTTGCCGCACGGGTCGGTGCCGCAGCACGCCGACCCCAGCGGGTCGATCGTCGTCGCCGAGATCGCGACGCATCCGGCGTGGATCGGCAAGCCGCTCGCGTGGATCGAGGCGCACATCGGGGCGCGGATCGCCTACGTGTCGCGGCTCGGCGACGGGCTGCTGCCCGGGCCGCAGATGGTCTTCCAGGACAAGGACGTGCTCAATGTCATCTGCGAGAACGCCGACCTCACCCGCATCGAACGCATCCTCGAGTCGCCGCCGCCGGCCACCTGAGCCGTCGCGTTCGTCCCGACCCGTCTGATCTCACCTGCGCGGCGAGTCGCCGCTCGGAAAGGACCACCATGCGCGTCGTCATCGCCGGCGCCGGCAGCGTCGGGCGCTCGATCGCCCGCGAACTCATCGGCAACGGGCACGAGGTGCTGCTCATCGACCACGACGCCGAAGACGTGCAGAGCAGCCGGGTGCCGGACGCCTCGTGGCTGCTGGCCGACGCCTGCGAGCTCACCGCGCTGCACGAGGCGGGCCTGGACACCTGCGACGTCGTCGTCGGAGCCACCGGTGACGACAAGGTCAACCTCGTCGTGTCGCTGCTGGCCAAGACCGAGTTCGGGGTGCCGCGCACGGTCGCGCGGGTCAACAACCCCAAGAACGAGTGGATGTTCGACGAAGGCTGGGGCGTGGACGTCGCCGTCTCGACGCCGCGCCTCATGACCGCGCTCGTCGAGGAGGCGGTCTCGGTCGGCGATCTCGTGCGGATCTTCGAGTTCCAGCAGTCGCAGGCGATCCTCGTCGAGATGACCCTGCCGCCGACGAGCCCGTGGGCGACCCGGCGCGTCGGCGAGGTGCCGTGGCCGCCCGACACTGTGCTCACCTGTCTCGTGCGTGAGCAGCGCGCGATGGCGCCCTCGGTCGACGACCTCCTCGAGGTGGGCGACGAGCTGCTGCTCGTCACGTCGACCGACTCCGAGGCCGAGTTGGAGCGGCTGCTCAACCCCGACATCGCCAACACCCGGCCCGTCGAGCACGACTGACTGACGACGACTGACTGACGAACGGCTGACTGGCTGACTGGCGACGACTGACTCGGGTGGCCCGGGTGGCTGCGTCGGCGGCCGTGCCGTCGGCGTGCCCTCAGGACGCGCGGTCGGCGTCGCGCGGCACGATGTCGTAGCGGGGGTTGAACATCGTCAGCCGGCCGCGCTTGGTCATGACCCGGCCGCGCACCCGCAGCCGCACGCCGGGCACGATGCCGAGGATCTCGCGGCGACCGAGCCAGACGAGATCGAGCGCGCCGGTGCCGTCGTAGAGCTCGGCGACGAGGGCCGGGACCTTCTCCCGGGGCGGGATCGCCAGGGTCCGCACGACCCCGACGCACTCGGCGAGACACCGATCCTGCAGGCCACCGATCTGTTCGGCGCCGACCCGTTCGACGTGGGACGACAGCTCGACGGCGTCGAGGTCCTGCGCGCTGTGCGTCAGGTGCTCGCGGAGTCGCGTGAAGAACCCCATGACGGCCTCAGCGGACCTCGGTGATCTCCGGGCCGCGCTCGAACGGCCGTAGGTCGTCGGTCGAGGCGCGGTCGCGGCCGGGTGGGGCGACGTCGACATCCCCGCTGTCGAGGACGTCGCCCATGCCCGGGGCGACCGGGGCCTCGGGAGGGAGCCGCAGCGGCAGCAGCTCCCGCGGCGCCATGGGGTCGCCGCCGCGGTCGACGACCGACACGTGCAGCAGGTCGATGAACGGCTGGGCCGCCGCCTCGTCCGTGGCAGCCGGCCCGCTGACGACGCCGCGCAGGAACCAGCGCGGTCGGTCGATGCCGATGAAGCGCATGGCGGTGGTCACCGCCCGGCCGTCGGCCCCGCGGCCGGGCACGCGCACGACGAGTTCGGTGCCGAACGGGCCCTGCTGCTCGACGGAGCTGCCGCCCTGGTCGCCGAGGGCCTGCGCGATCTCCGTGCGGATCTCGTCCCAGATGCCGCTCGACTTGGGGGCCGCGAAGGCCTGCAGTTGCAGCTGCGATTCGCCGAGGTGGATGCGCACGGCGGTCACCTCGCCGGTGCTCTGGTCCATCTCCATCGACATGACGAGGCCCTGGATGCCGGGCAGCAGGATCGCGCCGAGGTCGACGAGGCCGTCGCGTGACGTGAGCGACGCGGCGTCGAAGGGGCCGAGGTCGGGATCGACCTGTGCCCTCGCCGGGGACGACGGGTCCGTCTCGTCGGCCGTCGTCGGGTCGTCCGCCGGCGGCGCGTCCGTGTGCGGCGCCGAGCCCTTCGCGTCCGGGCCCGTGTCAGCGGAGCCCGTGTCAGCGGAGCCCGTGTCAGCGGAGCCCTTGTCAGAGCCCGCGCCCGAACTCCCGTTCGGAGTCGGCGCGTCGCCGCCGACCGCAGCGCGCTTGCGCCGGAACAGTGCCATCGTGTGTCCTCCCGCTGATCCCGGCCGCCGGTCGGGGCCAGATCCGTTGCCGACCGACCCGCCTCGTCTACAACGAGTCGTGACCGCCGGTCGAGCCATGTCCAGTGTCCCCCCGGACGGAGTCCGACAGTGCATCGGCCTCCACGACCTCCACGCTCGCCACCTGCTGCAGCAGCAGCTGCGCGATGCGGTCCCCGCGGCGCACGTGCACGGTCGTGCTCCGGTCGAGATTGACGAGATTCACGAGAATCTCACCTCTGTATCCCGAATCGATGGTGCCGGGTGCGTTGACGATACTCAAACCGTGCCGGGCCGCGAGTCCCGAGCGCGGGTGCACGAGCCCCACCCATCCGGGCGGCACCTCGACGGCGACGCCAGTGCCGACGAGCTCCCGGGCGCCGGGCTCCAATGTCACGTCCTCGCGGGCATGCAGATCGAGTCCGGCGTCACCGGGCCGCGCGTAGGCGGGCAGTGGCAGGTGCGGATCCAGACGCCGCACCCGCAGGCGAAGCCCGGTCAGCTCGCGCACTCCTTGCAGATCGGCAGCCCGCCGGACTCCCCGGCGAGCTGGCTGCGGTGGTGCACGAGGAAGCAGCGCCCGCAGGTGAATTCGTCAGCCTGCTTGGGGATGACGCGCACCGACAGTTCCTCGCCGGACAAGTCGGCGCCCGGCAGCTCGAAGCCCTCGGCCTGCTCCGTCTCGTCGACGTCGACGCTGGATGCCCCCTTGTCGACGCGGCGCGACTTCAGCTCCTCGAGCGAGTCCTCGTTGAGGTCGTCGTCATCGGTCTTGCGTGGTGCGTCGTAGTCAGTAGCCATTCGGCTGGTCTCTCCTCGTCCCAACGTGTCCCGGTGTCGACTCGCGGCGAGCCGCGTGAGCCGACGCGGGGATTGTGCCCTATCAGAGCCCCTTAAACGCCGTAGGGGTCCAAAGGATTCCGTAGGGTGTGTCGCCACACCGCCGGCGAGCATCGACTCGTCATCTTCCGGCCATCCACACGTCACCGTGCTGATTCGCCGTGGGAGTGACGTAGGCCATAGGATCGGCGTGTCCCTTCCGACGACGTGCGCCCCCACCGATGCGACGCGCTCGCTCGTTGACCCCAATCTCTCCCAGGAGGTGGAACATGTCCGAACTGACCCTCGCACTTCGTACTCGCACGCAGGACGCGCTCGCGTCCCTCGCCCAGGCCCGCGCCGATGACGACGAACAGCTCATGCATGTTCGCCTCGGCGAGCTCAACTCGCTGGCCCGCACGGCGGCCGAGCACGATCTCGACATGCCCGAGCTCATGCCATACCGCACGATGCTCGTCGCCTGAGCGACGACCTCCGCTGAGCAGAGCCCCGGCCGATCGGCCGGGGCTCTGCTCGTCTCGGGCGTCTCGCGGCCGGCTCGGGCCGACTCGCTCTCCGCGCTCGCTCTCCGCGCTCGCTCTCCGCGTCGGGCCGACTCGCCGGGCATCTCGCGTCGTCCCGCCCTGTCCGCCAGGTCGCCCGGGTCACACCGGGTCGCCCGGGTCAGTCGGGGTCGGTTGCTGCTGTGTCGGTCGCTGCTGGGTCGGTCGCTGCTGGGTCAGTCTCTGTCGGGTCGGTCCCCGCCGGCGGCCGGCTCCTCGCGGGAAGCTTCGATGCCGGGCACCCCACGCAGCAGGTCGCGCAACGCCGCGTGCACACCGGGCGCGGCGGCGACGACGCCCAGATCCCCCGGCCCGTCGTCGCTGATGCCGCTGACGACGCCACCGGCCTCGGTGACGATCAGCCAACCCGCGGCGAAGTCCCACGCATTGACGCCGCGCTCGTAATAGGCGTCGAGCCGCCCCGCCGCCACCGCGCACAGGTCGAGGGCCGCGCTCCCGGCCCGTCTGATGTCGCGCACGGCGGGGAGGATGTCGAGCAGCAGCCGGGCCTGGTGGCGTCGCACGTCGGCGCGGTAGCCGAAACCGGTGCCGAGCAGCGTGAGGTCGAGCGAGGCCACCGCGGTCGGGGTCAGCGCCTGCGCCGGGCCGGACAGCGCGCCGTCCGCGTCGACGGGACGCACCCACGCGCCGCCGCCGCGGCTCGCGCTGTAGACCACCGACCGCTCGGGGTGCGCCACCGCGCCGGCGACGGGCCGCCACGCCCCCGAGACGCGCGGGTCGCCGAGCACGGCCGCCACCGACACCGCATAGTCGCCGAGGCCGTAGAGGTAGTTGACGGTGCCGTCGATCGGGTCGAGCACCCACGTGATGTCGCTGCGGCCACCCGCTACCCCGCCCTCCTCGCCGAGGATGGCGTCGTCGGGGCGTAGGGCCGCGAGCCGGGCCCGCAGGAACGTCTCGGCGGCCTGGTCCATCTCGGTGACGACGTCGCTGCGGCTCGACTTCGTGCTGACCGCCAACCGCTCGGGCCGTTCGCTCATGATGAGCAGCCCCGCGGCCGCGGCGATCTCTGCGGCCACCGCCTCCAACTGCTCGAGGTCTTCGCCGGTGAGGCCGTCGGGGTCCTCATCGGCGTGGCTGTCGCCGGCGTGGCTGTCGCCGGCGTGACTGTCGCCGGCATCACCGTCGTCGGTGTCGTCGGCTCGGTCGCGCAGACCGCTGAGGTGGTCGAGCACGTCGTCACTGCCCGGGGCCGCCTGCGCCACCGCCGGCACCGGCCCGCGCGGGTTGGCGCAACAGCCGTCGGGGCAGCACGCGGCGGGAGCGCCCCCCGCCGCCACCCGTTCCCGCTGCCGGCCGGCTCGACCCACCATGAGATCGACGACGCCGGCGACGAACTGCGGGTCGTCGCGCACCGTGGGCACCCGCTCCATCGCGATGCCGAGCCGCTGCGCGGTCTGCGCGGCCTGCTCGTCGAGGTCGTAGACGACCTCCATGTGATCGGAGACGAAGCCGATCGGCACGACGACGACGGCCCGCACGCCCTGCTCGGCCGCTTCTTCGAGGGCGTCGTTGATGTCGGGCTCCAGCCACGGGTCGCTCGGGCGCCCCGACCTGGAGCAGTAGACGAGCCGGTGGCGCGGCACCGCGCCGAGGGCGGCCCGCGCCCGTGCGAGGACGGCGGCGCAGACCCGCTCGTGCACGGCGACGTAGGCGCCGGGCACGTCGGTCGGGCCCGACGCCTCGTTCATCGGATCAGGGATCGAATGGGTGACGAACATCACGCAGACCTGGTCGGTGGCGATCCCGACCCGACCCGCGACAGCCTCGATGCCCGCACGCGTGAGACGAGCCATGGGGTCGAGGAAGGCGGGCGTCAGCGCGTAGGGCGGCAGCACGTCGAGCGACAGCACGTCGCCGCTGCCGGTCTGTGTCAGGCCCGCGGCGAGTTCTTCGCGATAGACCCGACACGAGGAGTAGGAGGGGTAGGCGCTCGTCAGCAGCACCAGAAGGCGGCGGTACCCCCGATCGCGGGCCTGCGTGAGGACGGCGGCGATGTCGGGATCGGCGTGCCGATTGCCCCAGAGCACCGGCAGGGCGCTGCCGCGCGCGGCGAGTTCGCGTTCGAGGGCGGCGATGAGGCGACGGTTCTCGTCGTTGATGGGGCTGCGCCCGCCCCGCGCGTAGTAATGCGTCGCGACCTCCTCCAGGCGCTCCGGCGGCACCCGGCCCCCCGTGACCCGGTGGAGGAACGGCATGACCTCCGGCTCGCTCTCCGGCCCCCCGAACGAGAGCAGCAGGATCCCGTCGTAGGGGGCCAGCGGCTCGCCGCTCCCGGGGGCACCGGGCGGGCCCGGCTCTGACGTCAGCATGCCTCGACCCTAACGAGGCCCGAGCGCGTCGCCGGGAGCGCCTCGGCGACGGACGCGAGGCGCGCCCGGCGCACGTTTCCCGTTGCGTGTTCCGCTGGGTAGGCTGACCGGGGCCCCGGCTGCCCACGTCCGACGCCCCACCTGCGAGCGCCCTCGTCGGTGATGTGGGGCAGGGTGTCCTGGGGCAGGTTGTCCTGGGGCACGGTGGAGTGGGGGCGACGTAGCGACCTGGAGATCACATGCCCGACCTGCACCTCATCGGCGTCCACGAGGACGGCCAGCACCTGCTGCTCGCCGGCCGTGGCGGCGAGGAGTATCAGCTGCCGATCGACGACGCCCTGCGCGCCGTCCTGCGCCGCGAGCACGCGCAGCTGCGCCCGCCGACGGAGCCGATGCGACCCACCGAGGTCCAGGCGATGATCCGGGCCGGAGCGAGCGCCGAAGAGGCCGCCGAACGCGCGGGGTGGTCGGTGGAGAAGGTGCACCGCTACGAGGGCCCGATCCTCGCCGAGCGCGCTCACATCGCGCGACTCGCCGGCGACGCGCATGTGCCGAGCCACACGGGCAGCACCGTCTCGCTCGCCGAGCGCGTCGAGGAGCGTCTCGAGCGGCGTGGGGTCGAGGCCGGTGACACGCAGTGGGATTCCTGGCGTTCGGAGGACGGTCAGTGGACGGTCGAGCTGACGTTCCCCGCCGGTGGGCGGCGCCGGGTCGCCTCGTGGCACTTCTCCCGGTCGGCGATGAGCGTCAGCGCCGTCGACGACGAGGCCCGCTGGCTCTCGGGCGACGATCCGCAGTCGACGGGGGTCGACGAGGCCGGCGGCGAGGGGCACCGCGGCCCGGACGCCCACCGCGGCCCTGCCTGGCCCGGTGCTGCTGACCGGCTTGGTGCTTCTGAGCGGCACGACGGACCTGACCGGCACAGCACTTCCGACCGGCACAGCACTTCCGACCGGCCTGGCGCTTCCGACCGGCCTGGCGCGTCCGACCGGCCTGGTGACGACGGTGACGGGCTCGTCGACGTGTGGGAGGCCGTGCGCGACGAGGGGACCTGGTCGGAGCGGCCGGACGGCGGCGAGGCGGCCGGCGAGCACACCCCCTACGCGGCGGGTGGGGCGACGCAGGGTCGCGTGCACC
The DNA here is from genome assembly GCA_039812485.1 of Kineosphaera sp. GTDB lineage: Bacteria > Actinomycetota > Actinomycetes > Actinomycetales > Dermatophilaceae > Kineosphaera. The sequence goes on along the minus strand of JBDIAP010000042.1, from coordinate 121 downwards.
GGAGCACGTACGACCCGGACAGCGAGCTCACCGCAGGCCTGCGGGAGCGGGCCGCGCAGCGCGGCCGGCGCCGCCCGCGACGACTCCCCCGGGCCGAGGCCACGGCCGCGGGCTCGCCGCG
>JBDIAP010000041.1:0-25005 GCA_039812485.1 Kineosphaera sp. | reverse complement strand
CATTTGCCCGAGTTGGTCATGACGACGCGGGTGCCGGGCGCGAGGATCGGCACGACATACGTGCAGGTGTCGACGACGATGCGGAAGCCGGCGGCGGTGATGACCTCGGCCGCGCCCGTCTCCCGGGCGAGGGCCAGCACGCCCCGGCCGGTGCTCACGTAGGCCTGCACGCCGTCGCGCACGCGCACGCCCGCGCGCCGCAGTTCGGCGGCCAAGGCCGTGAGCTCGGCGAGCGAGGCGTGCGGGGTGCCCAGGCTCACGGCGTCGAGACGATCGAGCGCGTCGGCCCCTCCTGACGCGACCCCTCCCGACGCGTCGACGCCCGGCGCGTCGAGCCCGACCCTGGCGTCGGCTCCGGCCGCCCACGTGTCTTCGCCGCCGCGAACTGCCCTGGTGCACAACGACGCCCGCGCCTCCCGCAACCTCGCCTCGTCGACGACGTGCACGGGCACGCCGGGGTCGGCGACGGCATCGAGTGTCGGCGCCTCCGGTGTCACGCCGACGGCGTGGAACATGCCGATGCCCCGGCGGAGGCCGCGGTCGCCCCGAGCGCCTTGAGCTGGTCCTCGCCGGTGTCGCCAGGCAGGCCGAGCAGTGCCGGCACCGCCGACCCGGCGAGCTGCCCGACGACGAGGCCGACGACGGCATACCAGGACGGGTCGACGAGCAGCCCGCGCGGCACCGACCGCAGGTCGACGACGAGGGTGGCCCGCCGCGCCCCGTCGGTGTGCAGCCCCGCCAACGGCACCCGCCCCGTGACCGCCGCGCAGATGTCGAGGAAGTCGCCATAGCGGTCGGTGCGCGCCCCGAGCACGGAGTTGGCGAAGACGATGGCGTTGGACTCGGCCCAGGCGACGTGCTCGCCGTACCCCGGCCGGGAGTCGACCTGATAGGGCGCGCACGTCCACGTGGGTCGCGCGCCGAGTGCGACGTAGGCGTCCATGAGGGCGCGGCCGGAGCTGAGCAGCCCGGGATGCTCGGCGTCCTCGTGCACGGTCCCGGGGTGGAGCAGGTCGAGCGAGCCGACGTTGAGCGTCGTGGGGATGCGCGCCCGGGCCCCGAGCGCCACGAGCCGCTGCGCGAAGTCGAGCCCCGCGCGTCCGTGGTAGAGGCAGGAGTCGACGTGGGCCGAGCCGACCTCGATGAGCGACTCGGCGCCCTGCACCGCCGCGAGGGCCGTGACGACCCGCATGGCCAGCGCCACCCCGGCGCCCTCGTCTCCGGCGAGCATCCCCGCCTCGAGCGAGGTGAGCTGCAGGGTCGGCCGCGCCGCTCCCCTCACGCCGACCCCTCACCCGCCCAGACCGACCGCAGGTGACCGATGTGCTGGGCGACGAGGGCGCGCATCGCGGCGTCGTCGCGGTTCAGCGCGGTGTCGACCATCTGCTGGTGCTCCTCGCACAGCGTGCGCATGAGCCCCGTGCCGGCGATGGCCTCGAGCCCGTAGAGGCGCGAACGTTTGCGCAGGTCACGGACCACGGAGACGACGTGGTCGTTGCCGTGCAGCGCGAGGAAGCGCAGGTGGAACTCGGTGTCTGCCTCGATGTAGGTGGCCAGGTCGCCCTTGATGCCCGCGGCGAGGATGGCGTCGGCCAGGGGCCGCAGGGCCCGCACGGCCTCGGCCGTCGCGCCCTCGCACGACTGCGCGACCAGGCCCATGACCGGCACCTCGATGAGGCTGCGCAGCTCGGCCATGGCGTCGAGCTCGGCGTCGCTGAGGTGCGTGACGCGAAAGCCCTTGTTGCGCACGACGTCGACGAGGCCGTCGCTGGCGAGGTCGAGCATGGCCTCGCGCACGGGCGTGGCCGAGACCCCGAACTCGGCCGCGAGCTTCGGCGCCGAATACAGCACACCCGGCCGCATCCGCCCCGAGACGAGTTGCGCGCGTAGCGTGCTCGCGATCTGCTCGCGCAGGCTGGCGTGTTGGTGGAAGGACGGCAGCCCGAGTTCCCCCAGGTCGAGCTCAGCCTCGGAGTCCGGCTTCATGCTCATCGCTCCCGCCCTGGCCGCATGTCATCGCAGCACGAATCCGGGCACGAGACCGTCGGCCGGGTCCACCACGAATTCGCTGCTCGCGACACGATAGGCCATGCCCGTGACCTCGGGGACGACCGCCTCATGTCCGTCGACCCTCGTGTGCCCTGCGATGCGCGCGCGGAAGGTCGACCCGACGATCGACTCGTGCACCAGCTCCTGCCCGGGCCGCAGCACGCCGTCGCTCGCGAGCAGCGCGACCCGGGCCGCGGTGCCGGACCCACACGGCGAGCGGTCGACCTCGCCGTCGCTGAAGACGACGACGTTGCGTTGGTGCAGCGGGTCGCCGCTCGTGCCGGGCGCGGTGAAGATCGTGCCGTAAATGCCGGACAGCCGTGGATCACTAGGGTGTTCGGCGACCGACCGGGCGTTGAGGTCGTCGCGGATCTGTCGCCCGACGGCGATGATCGCCGCGTAGTCGGCGGCCGAGACGTCGAGCCCGACCGCGGCGGCGGGCAGCACGGCATACATGGCGCCGCCGAAGGCGATGTCCACCCTCACGCCGCCTCGGGAGGTCGCGACCGGCACCCCCCGCGAGTGCACCCAGCTGGGCACGTTGACGAACGTCACGTCGGCGACGCGCCCCGCCTCGAAACGCACCCGGGCCCGCACGCGCCCCGACGGCACGTCGATCGTGACCTCACGCTCGCCGGAGGGCAGCGGCGCCACGAGGCCGGAGTCGACCGCCCACACCCCGAGGGCGATCGTGCCGTGCCCGCAGGCGGTGGAGAAGCCGTCCTTGTGCCAGAACAGCACCCCGACGTCGGCGCCGGCGTCGTCGGGCGGGGTGATGAAGCCCCCGTACATGTCCGCGTGCCCCCGCGGCTCGCTGCACAGCAGCGCCCGCAGCCGCTGCACGGCGGGGTCGGCGATGGCCCGCACCCGCCGGTCCGCGACGGTCTCCCCCGGCAGGGCGGGCAGCCCGGCGCTGACGATCCGGAACGGCTCGCCGGCGGTGTGGTAGTCCTCGCTGCGGTAGGTCTCCACAGCTCAGCTCCCCAGATAGGCCGCGACCACCGCCGGATCGGCCTGCAGCTGCGCCGCGGTGCCTGACAGCGTCACGACACCGGAGTCGACGACATACCCGCGGTGGGCGACCTTGAGCGCCGCGCGGGCGTTCTGCTCGATGAGCAGCACCGCGGTGCCGGCCGAGTTGATCGAGGAGATGACATCCATGACCTGCGCGACGACGATCGGCGCCAGGCCCATCGAGGGCTCGTCGAGCATGATGAGCTTCGGCCCGGCGATGAGGGCGCGTCCGATGGCGAGCATCTGCTGCTCGCCGCCCGACAGGGTGCCGCCCTGCTGGTTGCGCCGCTCGGCCAACCGCGGCAGCAGCTCGTACACCTCCCCGATGCGCCGGTCGATGAGGCCGCTGTCGCGCACGGAGTAGCCGCCGAGCTGCAGGTTCTCGTGCACGGTGAGCCGCGAGAAGATCCGCCGCCCCTCGGGCACCTGGATGATGCCTTGCTCGACGATCGACCAGGGCGTGGCGCTCGTGATGTCCCGGCCGAAGGCGGTGATCGAGCCGGACTGGGCGCGTACGACGCCGGAGACGGTCGAGACCGTCGTCGACTTGCCGGCACCGTTGTTGCCCAGGAGCGAGACGATCTCGCCCTCCCCCACCCGCAGGCTCAGGCCGCGCAGCGCCTCGACCTTGCCGTAGGCGACGACGAGGTCCTCGATGTGCAGCACGTCGGCCATCAGGATCGCTCCTCCTCGCCCGGCCGGGGCGCCTCGTCGTGGGTGGGCACACCGGCTACCGGCTCCTGGGGCGTCTCGGCGCCCTCGGCGGCGATCCGCTCGGCCTCCGCGCGCACGCCCTCGTCCTCGACGCCGAGGTAGGCGGCGATGACGTCGGGATCGGTGCGGATCTGCTCGGGCGTGCCGTCGGCGATCTCCTTGCCATAGGAGAGCACGACGATCCGCTCGGAGACCTCCATGACCAGGCCCATGTCGTGCTCGATGAGCACGACGGCGATGCCGAGCTCGCTGATGCGGCGCAGCAGCCGCAGGAACTGCTCCTTCTCGCCGTGGTTGAGGCCCGCGGCGGGCTCGTCGAGCAGCAGCATCTTGGGCTCGCGGGCCAGCGCCCGGGCGATCTCGGTGAGCCGCTGCTCGCCGTAGGGCAAGTTGCGCGCCTGCAAGGCCCAGTCCGAGCGCACCCCCACGAAGTCCAGCCACCGGCGGGCCTGCTCGGTGGCCTCCCGCTCGGAGCGGCGGTAGCGGGGGGTGTGCAGCACCGCGTCGAAGGCGTTCTGCTTGAGGCGCACGTGCATGCCCGCGCGCACGTTGTCGAGCACCGTGAGGTCACCGAAGAGGCGCAGGTTCTGGAACGTGCGGGCGATGCCGTGGGCGGCGATGATCGCCGGCCGCCTGCCGGTGATCTGCGCCCCGTTGAAGACGACCGAACCCGACCGCGGCTTGTAGAAGCCGGTGATGCAGTTGAAGGCGCTCGTCTTGCCGGCCCCGTTGGGCCCGATGACCGAGAGCACCTCGCCCTCGCGCACGCTGAACGTCAGCCCGTCGACGGCGCGCACCCCGCCGAACGAGACCGACAGGTCACGCACGTCGAGCACGGTCTCGCTCATGACGCCTCCCCCGCCGCTGCGACGCGATCGCCCTGATCGGTCCGGCCGCGGCGAGTTCGCTCCCGCGGCTCACCGGGCGAATAGGGCCAGATGCCCTGCGGGCGGAAGATCATGACGACGATGAGCAGCACGCCGAAGATGAAGTAGCGCCAGTTCTCGGCGCCGCGCAACAGCTCCGGCAGCAGCGAGATGATGAGCGCGCCGACGACGACCCCCGGGGTCGAGCCCATGCCCCCGAGCACGACGGCCATGAGAATGAGGGCCGACCAGAGGAAGTTGAAGCTCGGCGGCGAGATCGCCGTCTGGTGCACGGCGAAGAGCACCCCGGCCAGGCCGCCGAAGATCGCGCCGGTGATGTAGGCGGCGAACTTGATGCGGTAGGTGTGGATGCCCATGGCCTCGGCGGCATCCTCGTCCTCCCGCACGAAACGCCAGGCCCGCCCGAGCCGACCGCGCCCCAGCCGGGCCGAGGCGATGACCGCGAGGCTGACGACGACCGCCGTCACCCAGTAGACCGCGACGTCGCTGCGCAGCCCGAAGGTGCCGAAGTCGGGGATGCCGAAGAGCCCGTTGGGACCACCGGTGATGTCGAGGTTGTTGGCGGTGATGCGGATGATCTCGCCGAAGCCGAGGGTGACGATCGCGAGGTAGTCGCTGCGCAGCCGCAGGGTGGGGGCGCCGATGACGATGCCGCCGAGCACCGCCGCCGCGACGACGCACGGCAGGGTGAGCAGGAGCGGCCACCCGAACGTCGTCGACAGCAGGCCCGAGGTGTAGGCGCCGATCGCGAAGAACGCGGCATAGCCGAGGTCGAGGAGCCCGCAGTAGCCGACGACGACGTTGAGCCCGACCGCGAGCATGATGAAGATCAGCGCGTCGGTCGCGATCCGCAGCGTGTAGGCCTGGCTGTTGACGAAGGGCAGCGCGAGCGCCGCGACGACGACGACGGCCGCGAACCACGGGCTCGACAGCGCTCGCGACACCGCGGTCGGACCGCCGCGGCGCCGGCCGCCGGGCGCGACCCCGCCGCCGGCTCGGCCGACGGTCGCGGGTTGGTTGGCCTCGACGGCCCGCACGTAGGCCGAGGCGGCCTCGCGTTCCTGGGCCGGGTGCCCACCCGGCTCGGGCGTCGGTGTCTCGCGCGCCATCACACACGCTCCGTCACGCGCTCACCGAGCAGCCCAGTGGGTCGCACGGTGAGGAAGAGGATGAGGAAGGCGAACGCGAAGACGTCCCGCCACTGGCTGCCGAGCCAGGCGGTGCCGAACGACTCGAGCAACCCGAGGACGACCGCCCCGAGCACGGCCCCGCGGATGTTGCCGATGCCGCCGATGACCGCGGCGGTGAACGCCTTGAGCCCGATGATGAAGCCCATGAGGAAGTCGATCTTGCCGTAGTAGGCCCCGGCCATGACCCCGGCCGCTCCGGCCAGCGCCGAGCCGAGGAAGAACGTGCGCGAGATGACCTGGTCGACGTTGACGCCCATGAGCAGGCACGCGCGTGGATCCTGCGAGATCGCGCGCATGGCCCGGCCCGCGCGGGTGCGCCGCACGAGGGTGTCGAGCGTGACCATGAGGATGACGGCGATGACCATCATGACGATCTGCCCGACGGCGATGTGCGCGCCGAGGATCGAGATGCTGCCGGTGCCCATGCCGACGGGGTAGGTGCGCGGATTGGGCCCGTAGGCGACCGCCACCCCGTATTCGAGGGCGAAGCTCGCGCCGACCGCGGTGATGAGCACCGACAGTCGCGGCGCCCCGCGCAGCGGCCGGTAGGCGATGCGCTCGAGCACGAGCCCGAAGAGCCCGGTCGCCATCATCGCCAGGATCATGACGACGACGAGCGCGCCCAGGCCACCCGCGGCCCCCATCGCCCCGGAGAACGCGGTGAGCAGCGTGAAACCGATGAAGGCGCCGAACATGTAGATGTCGCCGTGGGCGAAGTTCAGCAGCTTGATGATCCCGTAGACCATCGTGTAGCCGAGCGCGACGAGGGCGTAGAACGCCCCCACGAACAGCCCGTTGAGCACGAGCTGCAGGAAATAGTCCATGGCTCCCCTTGTCGTCACCGGAAGCCCGCGCTGCGGGCGCGGGCTGTGAGAGCCGGGGCCGCGTCGTCCCGATGCGGACGCGCGACCCCGGCGGGGCCTCACTTGTTGAGCACGAAGTCGTCGCCCTTGACGACGAGGATGTCGAATCCGCCCTCCGACAGCGTGTGCTCGGCGGTGAACTTCAACGTGCCGGAGAAGATCTTGACGTCGTTGATGCCCTCCAGCGCCTTGATGACGGCCGCGCCGTCGGTCGACCCGCCGGCCCGCTTGACGCCCTCGGCCGCGATCCGCACCGCGTCGTAGGACTGCGTCGAATAGGGGCCGGGGTCGGCGTTGAACGCCTTCTTGTACTTGGCGATCCACTCCTGGCCGCCGGGGATCGTCGCGGGCGTCTGGGTCATCGTCGCGTAGACGCCCTGGGCGTTGGCCTGGCCGGCGATCTGGACGAGCTGCTTGTCGACGGCGCCGTCGGCGACCATGATCTTGCCGTCGTAGCCGGCCGAGCGCAGCTGCTTGATGAGCAGCCCGCCCTCCTGGTAGTAGCCGGTCCAGTAGACGAAGTCGGCGTTGGCCCGCTTGACGGCCGTCACGGCACCGGAGTAGTCGGACTCGCCGGCGGTCACCGACTGCTGGTTGGCGACCGTGATGCCCTCGGCCTTGAGGTCCTCCGCGGTGCGGGTCGTGATGTCCTTGGAGTAGGACGTGTTGTCGTCGAGCAGCGCGACCGCCTTCGACCCCTGCGACTTGATGAAGTCGGACGCCGCCTGGGCCTGCTGGATGCCGGTGCCGTTGACGAGGAAGACGTTGGGCAGCTTGTCCTTGATGAGGTCCGCGGAGTTGGCCGCGGGGATGAGCATGGGGATGGTGGCCTTGTTGAAGATCGACAGCGTCGGCAGCGTCGCGGACGAGCAGTAGCCGCCCACGGAGATGTTGATGCCCGCGGTCACGAGTTTGGCGGCGCCGGCGGCGGCGGTCTTGGGGTCGCAGGCGTCGTCCTCGACGGTCAGCGTCATCTTGCGCCCGTCGACGCCGCCGGCAGCGTTGATCTCGTCGACGGCCAGTTGCGCGCCGTTCTTCATGTAGGGGCCGATCGCCGCGGACGAGCCGCTGAGCGGGGTGAGCATGCCGAGCTTGATGTCGCCCTTGGCATCCCCGCCGCCGCCGCCCGACGAGCCCTCCGACAGGCCGCCCCCGCCGCACGCGGCCAGGCCGAGGGTCAGGGACGCGCACGCGGCGACCGCGAGCAGTCCGCGGTGCCGGACGGACGGGGTGTGAGGTGTCATGATGTCCCGCTTCCTGGCCGGGTGGAGGCCGGCCGCCTTCGTGCTCCCCGAACTGGGCTGGCGGGACGGGCGGGCGCCCGTCCCCAGGTCACGGCTCCGCCCAGGGTCACGGGCGCTGTGTGACATGGCACATCAATGTAGAGCGCTCCGGTCACCCGTGACATGTCGTTTCTGTCACAACCTGGCATCGCACCTCGGACCGAGGCCGTGACCTGCGTGTTCAGAGGATGAAGCCGGCCGGGTAGGGGTCGGTCGGGTCGAGCAGATACTGCGCCGTGCCGGTGATCCAGGCGCGGCCGGTGACGGTCGGCAGGATGCCCGGCCGGTCGCCGACCGTCGTCACGCCGGCGATCCGCCCGATGAAGCGCGACCCGATGAACGACTCGTTGACGACGTCCTCGCCCACGCCGAGCAGCCCCCGGGCGTGCAGCTGGGCCATGCGGGCGCTGGTCCCGGTGCCGCAGGGTGAGCGGTCGAACCAACCGGGGTGGATCGCCATCGCGTGCCGGCTGTGCTGCGCGGTCGAGCCGGGCGCCTCGAGGTAGACGTGATGGCACACGTCGATCGCCGGGTTCTCGGGGTGGGCGACGGGGTTCTGGGTGTTGATCGCCGCCATGATCGCCAGGCCCGCCTCGATCATCGCCTGACCGTTGCCCCGGTCGAACTCGATGCCGAGCTCCTCGAGCTTGACGAAGGCATAGAAGTTACCCCCGTAGGCGATGTCGTAGCGCACGCTGCCGAAGCCGGGCACCTGCACACGTTCATCGAGCGCGTGGCAGTAGGAGGCGACGTTGGCCAGGGTCACGGACTCGGCGTGCCCGTCGCGCACTCGCACGCGGGCGGTGACGAGCCCGGCGGGGGCGTCGAGGCGGATGACGGTCTCGGGTTCGACGACGGGCACCATGCCGGTCTCGACGAGCACGGTGGCGACGCCGATCGTGCCGTGCCCGCACATCGGCAGGCACCCGGAGACCTCGATGTAGAGCACCCCGTAGTCGGCGTCCGGCCGGGTCGGCGGCTGCAGGATCGCCCCGGACATCGCGGCGTGGCCGCGCGGCTCGCACATGAGCAGCGTGCGCAGGTCGTCGCGCTCGGCGACGAAGCGCTGCCGACGCTCGAACATCGTCGCGCCGGGCAGCACGCCCACCCCGCCGGTGATGACGCGGGTGGGCATGCCCTCGGTGTGCGAGTCGACGGCGTGATAGACGACCTGCGAGCGCATCGCCTACTGCACCCCGGCGTCGATGAGCGCCTGCGTCGCCGCGCGCACGACCCGCTCCTGCTCGGGCGTCAGGGGTTGGCGCGGTGGGCGGCAGCGGCCGCCGTTGCGGCCGATCATGTCCTGGCCGAGCTTGATGGCCTGGATGAACTCGGTCTTGGAGTCCCACCGCAGCACCGGGTGCAGTTGCCGGTAGAGGGGCAGCGCCGCCTCGACGTCGGCCGCGACCGAGGCCCGGAAGAGCTCGAGGCATGCGCGGGGGAAGACTTGCGGGTAGCCCGCGACCCAGCCCTTGGCGCCGGCGATCCCGACCTCGAGCACGGTGTCGTCGGTGCCGATCATGAGGTCGAGACCCGGGGCGAGCTCGGCGATCTCGTAGCAGCGGCGCACGTCGCCGGAGAATTCCTTGACCCCGACGATGAAGCCCTCGGCGTGCAGCCGGGCCAGGATCGGTGGCGTGAGGTCCACCTTGGTGTCGATCGGGTTGTTGTAGGCGGTGACCGGCAGCCCGACCGAGGCGATGAGCTCGAAGTGCTCCAGGATCGCGCGTTCGTCGGCGCGGTAGGCGTTGGGCGGGAGCGCCATGACGGCCTGGCAGCCGGCGTCGCGGGCCACCTGGGCGTGACGCCTGGCCTGCAGTCCACCGTAGGCGCCGACGCCGGGCATGACCGTGAAGCCCTCGGGCGCGTTGGCGACGGCCGTCTGCACGACCTGGTCACGCTCGGCGTCGGTGAGGGTCTGATATTCCCCCAGCGATCCGTTGGGGGCCACGCCGTCGAGGCCCTGCTCGGCGAGCCACGCGACGTTGGCGCCGTAGGCGCCGTAGTCGACGCCGAGGTCGTCGTTGAACTGCAGGCTCGTCGCGACGAGGACCCCGTGCCAGGGCCGTGCGGTCATGGGTGGCTCCTGCGGCATGGGTGGCTCCTCAGGTTCGCGTTGCGCGCAACGAGTGGTGGATGGCGCACAGCTGAGGTGTGCGCGCGGGAGGGATGGGGTGAGCCTACGACCTCGTGGCCGCTAGTGCAATATTACATTGCACTGAGGTCGGCGAGGGCGCCCAAGGAGACCGGGGCCGCGACGAGCCGCTCGGGCGCCGGCACGATCGCTGCTGCCGTCGGGGCGGATGCCGTCGGGGCGGCTGCTGTCGGGGAGGATGGCGCCGACGACGGGTCGGGCGGGTCGAGGGCTCCGGCCGTGGCACCCTGGGCCTCGGCCTCGAACGCGCAGAGACGGTCGGCCGCGTAGCCGCACATCCGGCCCTGACACCACCCCATACCGGTGCGGGTCAGCTGCTTGACCTGTCGCCCATCGGCCGCGCCCGCGGCGACCGCGGCCCGCACCTGCGCCGCGGTGACCTCCTCGCAGCGGCACACGACGGTCTCGTCCGCGAGCCACTGCGGCCAGCGCGGCGGCACGGGGTGCGCCTGCCACAGCGCTCGCGCGAAGGCGCGCTGACGCGCGACGATGCGACGCACCGCGGCGATCCGGCGGGCGGGGGTGGCGGACCGGCGCCCGGAGTCGGCGAGCACGGCCTCGCCGGCGAGCTGGCCCTCCCGGAGCGCGAGCTCGGCTCCCCCGACGCCGGTCGCTTCCCCGGCCACGTAGACGCCGGGCACCGACGAGCGCTGATCGGCGTCGACGGCGACGACCTCGTTGCCGTCGACGCCGGCGACGAGTCGGGCGCCGAGGGTCACGGCGAGATCGAGGTGCGGCACGAAACCCCAGCCGACCCCCAGGGCGTCGACAGCCACCCGGCGCCTCGTGCCGGGGCGCACGCGACCGTCGCCGTCGAGTCCCGCCAGCGTCACGGCCTCGAGGCGGTCGCGGCCGTGCGCGGCGACGACCGCGGTGCGCACGTGCACCGGGATCCGGTGTCGCAGCAGCCGGCCGGCATAGGCGACCCCCTCGACGCCCTTCTGCGGCGTCCGGGCGGCCGCTCCGAGGTGGCGCGCCCAGCGCGTCGGGGAGTTGGCCTCGCAGACCGCGACGACCGTGGCCCCCAGGTCGGCCATCCCCGTCGCCACCGGTAGCAGGAACGGCCCGGTCCCCGCGACGACCACCCGCGAACCCGCCCGCACGCCGTTGCCCTTGAGCAGCGCCTGCAGGCCGCCGGCGGTGTAGACGCCGGGCAAGTCCCAGCCGGGAAAGGGCACCTGCCGGTCGAAGGCCCCGGTCGCGATGAGCAGCCGGGCGCCACGCACGACGAGCGCCCGGTCGCGACCGGGGGCGCCGCCGCGGTCGACGGCGTGCACCTCGACTCCGCCGTCGCGCAGCGCCGCCGTCCAGGCGTCATGCCGGCTCAGGACGCGCAGGGCCCCTCGCTCGTGTCCGCGCAGGTAGGCCGCGAGCGCGTCGTAGGTGCCCAGGTCGTGGTGCAGTCGCGCGTGCCTCGGCACGCGCCCCGCAGCGGGCTGGCGCCAGAACTGCCCGCCGAGGGTCGCCCCCGAGTCGACGAGGACGACCCGCAGGCCGCCGGCGAGGGCGGTGGCCGCGCCGGCGAGCCCGGCCGGGCCGCCGCCGACGACGACGAGGTCGACAGGGTCGACCAGGCCAACAGGGTCGACCAGGCCAACGGGGTCGACCAGGCCAACAGGGTCGACCAGGCCAACGGGGTCGACGAGGCCGGCGCGCTCGTCCGCGTCAGAGGTCATGACCGGTCCCCTCCTGGTTGGTGACGCGCATGCCGTCGCGGGCCGGCACGAGGCAGGCGCGCTCGTTGGGCGCCCCGTCGATCGTCACGAGGCAGTCGAAGCACACGCCGATGCCGCAGAAGAGACCGCGCGGGCGATCCTGCCGACGGGTGCGACGCCACGCGCGGATGCCGACGGCGAGCAGCGCCGCGCCGACGGTCTGTCCCTCGACGAAGGGCACATCGCCGCCGTCGAGCGTGAACCGGCCGTCCCCCCGGCCTCCGCCCGCGCCGCCGCGATCCGGCCGCTCGGCGGCGCCGGACACGACGCCGGTCACGACGCCACCGCGCCGATGAGCCGGTCCGGCAGGAACGCGGTCGCGACCGCGGGGTCGGCGCGCCGCAGGAGGTGGTCGGTCACGAGATCGCCCGTGGCGGGGGCCAGCCCGATCCCCGCGCCCTCGTGGCCGCACGCGTGCAGGAGCCCGGGCACGCGGGGATCGGGGCCGATGACCGGCAGGTGGTCGGGACAGTAGGGCCGGAATCCCCGATACACGCGCAACAGCCGCACGTCGGCGAGGAACGGGAAGAGGTCGACCGCCTGCTTCGCGAGCCGGGCGACGATCTGCGGGTTCAGGGTCCGGTCGAAGCCGACGCGCTCCCGGCTCGCCCCGATGAGCACCGTGCCGCCGCGGGTGCCCTCGACGACGCAGGAGGTCTCCAGCCCCGCGCCCGACGCGGCGACGTTGTCGACGTAGTCGGCCGAATACACCTTGTGCCGGACGACCGGCGGCAGCGGCTCGGTGACGAGGACGAAGCCGCGCCGGGGCAGCACGGGGATCGGCGCGCCGAGCCGCTCGCCTACGACTCCCGACCAGGTGCCCGCCGCGTTGACGACCGCGTCGGCCCCCCACACGTCACCGCAGCCCGTTCGCACCCCGCTCACGGCGCCGGCGCGTGTCGTGCGCAGACCGGTGGCCTCGCTCTTCGGTCGGAAGACCGCGCCCCGGCGTTGCGCCGCGGCCAGGATCGCGGCTGCGGCAAGCACGGGCTGCACCTGGGCATCCTGGGGATAGTGCACGGCCCCCGCCAGGCCGGGCGCCAGATGCGGTTCGAGGTCGCACGGGTCGGCGACGGCGTCCGCCCGCACCCCGCACGCGCGCTGCCCGGCGGCGAGGCCTTCCACGGCATCGAGGGCGGTCGCACTCGACGCCACGATGACGCCGCCCTTGGCCTCGAATTCCAGCGCATCCGCGCCGACATCGGCGACGATGCCGTCCCAGGCCGCGCGGCTGGCCAGCGCGAGGTCGAGCTCGGGGCCGGGCTCCTTGTCCGACACCAGAATGTTGCCCTCGCCGCGGCTCGTCGTGCCCGAGCCCACGGCGTCGCGATCGAGCACGATGACGTCCAAGCCCGCGCGGGCGGCGGCGTAGGCAGTGCAGGCACCGATCATCCCGGCCCCGATGATGACGACGCGCACGACACCTCCGGTTGGTGCAATGTTACATGGCACCGAGCATCCTAGGGTGGCTCCCCGTGCCGCACAACGGCGGACGGGGGCACCGGATGTCGGTGCCCCCGTCCGGCGACAAGGAAGACGGTCGCGGGGTCAGGCGTCGGAGTTGGCGTCGCGACGCGTCTTCATGAGGCTGGCAATGGTCGTCACACCGAGGATGACGACGATCGCGACGAGGGAGAGCCAGATCGGGATCTCCGGGATGCCGTGCAGGCCCTCACCGCCGTTGATGAACGGGAGCGTGTTCTCGTGCAGCGCGTGCATGATGAGCTTGACGCCGATGAAGGCGAGCAGCACCGACAGCCCCAGGCTGAGGTAGACGAGCCGCTTGAGCAGGCCGCCGATGAGGAAGTAGAGCTGCCGCAGACCCATGAGCGCGAAGATGTTGGCCGTGAGCACGATGAACGGCTCCCGCGTCAGCCCGAAGATCGCCGGGATCGAGTCGAGGGCGAACATGAGGTCGGTCGAGCCGAGCGCGAGGATGACGATGAGCATCGGCGTGATGAGGCGCTTACCGTTCTCGATCCCGATGAGTTTGGTGCCGTGCTCCCACGACTGCGTCGCCGGGAACCGCTTCTCGATCCACTTGAGGAAGGCGTTCTCCTCGAAGTCGTCGTCACCGTCGTCCTCCATGCCCTCCTTCGCCAGGCTCCACGCGGTGTAGATGAGGAAGGCCCCGAAGATGTAGAAGACCCAGGCGAACTGGTTGATGAGCGCAGCGCCGACCGCGATGAAGATGGCCCGCAGGATCAGCGCGATGATGATGCCCACCATGAGCGCGGCCTGCTGGTATTTCTCCGGCACACCGAACTTCGCCATGATGATGATGAAGACGAAGAGGTTGTCGATGGACAGCGAATACTCCGTCAGCCACCCGGCGAAGAACTGGGCGCCGTAGGTCCAGCCGGAGAAGATGCCGATCCCGACCCCGAAGAGGACCGCGGCGCCGATGAAGAACGCGAGATATCGCGCGCATTCGGCCATCGTCGGCACGTGCGGGTGTTTGACGATCCACAGCACGTCGACGAGGAGCACGCCCACCGTCACGCCGATCGTGGTGAACCATACCCAGGGTTGGATGTCCATGAGGTGTCGGGAGCCTTCCGGTCACAAGGGGGTGGCCGGAGGTCTCTCCCACCCGAGCAGCCAGCACTCGGGTCGGCCCCCCGGGTCGCAGGTCGCCGGCTGACTCAGGCAGCCGGCGCGTGCGCCGCGATGACGAGGTGGCCGTCTGGGGATACTCCCCTCCGTGGACTCGCGTCATCCTTCCAGACTCCTGTGCCATCCGTCCACGCACGGGCCGGCGAGGATCACACCGGTGTCAGCCCGTCGCGGCCCGCATGGCCCGCAGCTCCTTCTTGAGATCGCCGATCTCGTCGCGCAGCCGCGCGGCCAGCTCGAACTGCAACTCGCCGGCCGCCGCGTGCATCTGCCCCGTGAGCTCCTGGATGAGCTCCGACAGCTCCGAGGCCGCCATGGTGCCCGCGTCGATCCGCGCGGGGGCGCCCGTCTGAGCGCGGCCGCCCCCCTTGCGCCCCCGAGACTGGGTGCGCCCGCTGCCGAGCAGGGCCTCGGTGTCGGCGTCCTCCCGGGCGAGCAGGTCGGTGATGTCCGCGATGCGCTTGCGCAGCGGCTGCGGGTCGATGCCGTGGGCCAGGTTGTAGGCGATCTGCTTCTCGCGCCGCCGCCGCGTCTCCTCGATGGCCTGCGCCATCGAGGGCGTGATCGTGTCGGCATACATGTGCACCTGGCCCGAGACGTTGCGGGCGGCGCGGCCGATCGTCTGGATGAGGCTGCGCGTGCTGCGCAGGAAGCCCTCCTTGTCGGCGTCGAGGATCGAGACGAGCGACACCTCCGGCAGGTCGAGGCCCTCGCGCAGCAGGTTGATGCCGACGAGCACGTCGTATTCGCCCATCCGCAGCTCCCGCAGCAGCTCGACGCGGCGCAGCGTGTCGACCTCGGAGTGCAGATAGCGCACCCGCACGCCCTTCTCCAGGAGGTAGTCGGTGAGATCCTCGGCCATCTTCTTCGTCAGCGTCGTGACGAGCACGCGCTCGTTGTTGGCCGTGCGTGCGTGGATCTGCTCGAGCAGGTCGTCGATCTGCCCCTTCGTGCCGCGCAGCACGATCTCGGGGTCGACGAGCCCGGTCGGGCGGATGATCTGCTCGACGACTCCGTCGGACTTCGCCAGCTCGTAGTCACCCGGGGTGGCCGAGAGGTAGACGGTCTGCCCGACGCGTTCGAGGAACTCCTCCCACTTCAGCGGCCGGTTGTCCATCGCGCTGGGCAGCCGGAAGCCGTGCTCGACGAGCACCCGCTTGCGCGACATGTCACCCTCGTACATCGCGCCGATCTGCGGCACCGTCACGTGCGACTCGTCGATGACGAGCAGGAAGTCCTCGGGGAAGTAGTCGAGCAGGCAGTTGGGCGCCGACCCCCGGAGGCGACCGTCGATGTGCATCGAGTAGTTCTCGATGCCGCTGCACGAGCCGACCTGGCGCATCATCTCGATGTCGTAGGTGGTGCGCATCCGCAGGCGTTGCGCCTCGAGCATCTTGCCCTGCTTCTCGAAGAGCGCGAGCTGCTCGGTCAGCTCGGCCTCGATGCCGCCGATCGCGCGCTCCATGCGCTCGGGCCCCGCGACGTAGTGGGTCGCGGGGAAGACGTACATCTCGCTCTCCTCCCGCACCACCTCACCGGTCAACGGATGCAGCGTGTAGATGCGCTCGATCTCGTCGCCGAAGAACTCGATGCGCACCGCGAGCTCCTCATAGACGGGGATGATCTCGACGGTGTCGCCCCGCACCCGGAAGGTGCCGCGGGTGAACGCGAGGTCGTTGCGCGTGTATTGCATCTGCACGAAGTCGCGCAACAGCCGGTCACGCTCGATCTCCTGGCCCACCTTGAGGCGCACCATGCGGTCGACGTATTCCTGCGGCGTGCCCAGGCCGTAGATGCACGACACCGACGCGACGACGATGACGTCTCGACGGGTCAGCAGCGAGTTGGTCGCCGAGTGCCGCAGCCGCTCGACCTCGTCGTTGATCGAGGAGTCCTTCTCGATGTAGGTGTCCGTCTGCGGCACGTAGGCCTCGGGCTGGTAGTAGTCGTAATAGCTCACGAAATACTCCACCGCATTGTTGGGCAGGAGCTCGCGGAATTCGTTGGCCAGCTGCGCGGCGAGCGTCTTGTTGGGGGCCATGACGAGCGTCGGCCGCTGCACCTGCTCGATGAGCCATGCCGTCGTCGCCGACTTGCCGGTGCCGGTCGCGCCGAGCAGCACGACGTCCTGCTCGCCGGCCGTGATGCGCTCGGACAGCTGGGCGATGGCCGTCGGCTGATCGCCCGAGGGCTCGAACTCGGAGACGACGCGGAACGGGGCGACGGTGCGCTGGAGATCGGTGGTCGGCCGCATGCCCCTAACCGTAGACGGCAGCACCGACAAGGTTCGCCACGAGCACACCCGCCCAGGTCAGGTGTTCGCCGGGGCACATCGCCGACCCACCGGGCTCACCGCAACAGCAGGCCTCGAAGACCCGCGACGGCGTCGCCGCGAGTCACGACGAGCGTCGGCCAGCCGGCCACCTCGCCGCGACCCGCCTGACCCTGCAGCCCCGCCCAGCGCGAGCAGTGCCGCGCGAAGGATCGGGAGTCGACGACCCGCCCGCGTCGGTGTTGTCCGGCCAGGGCCTCCAGCGGGGCCGCATCCACGTAGCAGAGCGCCGGGCGCCAGCCGCGCGCGACCACGAGCGCGTGCAGCAGCCGGAGTCGTCGCGGCCGGGTCGAGGGGTCGTGCACGATGACGCGCCGGGTGTCACGCGGCCCCACGAGCAGCACGGCGACGACGCGCAGGGCATGCAGCAGGTGACACAGCGGCCGATACCAGCGGTAGGGCACGGCCGCCGGCAGGTGCCCCCGGAACCAGGCCCGCAGCGCGTCCGGGTCGAGCACGACGAGGTCGGGCACGTCGAGAGCCACCGCCGCGATCGCCGTCGACTTGCCGGCCCCCGGCACGCCGCCGACGAGCACGACGTCCGCGGACAGCCTCGATCGGCCGTCAGGACACGTCCCGTCGAGCCGGACCCGCGACGGCGCGTGCGCGCTCGATCGACGGGGCGGCGTCGGGCGGGACGGGCTGGTCGCGTTCATGACGATCCTCGGTGCAGTGGCGCGGGTGACCGCGGGCGACGCGGCGCCCCACAGTCTCGCCGCCCGTGCCGAGGCCCGGCGGTGCCCGAGCTGTGAGCCCGCTGTCAGTCGGACCAGCCGGTGCGCTGCGCGAACGACTGCATCCGCGGCCAGATCTTGCCGAACCACGGGGCCTTGGCCTGCGCATAGCCGTTCGAGCTCGCGTGCTCGGCGGCCACGCGCCGCTTGACGTCGACATATTCGGCCGCAGCGCCGGACTCCGCGCGCAGCCAGTCGCGGAAGAGCAGCGCATATTGCCAGCCGGCGCTCTCGAGCTCGCGCACGTGCAGGTGCACGACGCGACCGGGGTCGCACGAGCCGTGGAAGCGCTTGACCCACAGCGACGGGTCGGGCAGGTCGTCGGTCGGGTGGTCCATGCGGTAGTCGTCGACCCGCGGGAACCCGAGCTCGCCCAGCGCGCGCACGAACTCCGGGTCGTCGGCGTCGCCGAGCTTCGAGACCCCGATCTGTAGGTCGATCGCGTCCTTGCCGGGCATGCCCGGCACCGCCGTCGACCCGACGTGCTCGATGGCGGGGGCCCGCTCCCCCAGCGCCGCACCGATGCGCTCCGCGAGCCGGGCCGCGGTCGCCGGCCACGACTCGTCGTAGTCGGTGAGCACCGGCGTCTGCGCCGGCCGCGCCACTCGCTGCGCGCGCAGGTTCTCGTCGAACGGCACGAGGCGCTCGCGCCATAGGCTGCGCGTGGCGTGCTGCACCTGCTCCACGGTGCCTTCGTTGGAGAGCACGACATCCGCCGCGGCCAGCCGCTGGTCGTCACTGGCCTGGTGGTCCATGCGGGCCCGCGCGTCGGCGGGGCTCATGCCGCGCGTGGCGACCAGTCGCTCCAACCGGGTCTCGGGGTGGGCGTCGACGACGATCACGAGGTGGTAGGCCGACCCCATCCGCTTCTCGACGAGCAGCGGCACGTCGTGCACGACGATCTGGTCGGGGCGCGCCGTCGCCATGAGGTGCGCGGTGCGGTCGGCGATCCGGGGATGCAGGATGCCCTCGAGATCGGCGCGCGCGCCCGCGTCGCCGAAGACGGCGGAGGCGAGCGCGGGCCGGTCGAGAGCACCGTCGGCGCCGAGCACACCTGGGCCGAAACGCTCGACGACGGCCGCGAGCCCGTCGGTGCCCGGGGCCACGACCTCCCGCGCCAGCGCGTCGGCATCGACGACGAGGGCGCCCAGCTCTGCCAAGGTCGCCGTCACCGTCGACTTGCCCGAACCGATTCCGCCCGTCAGCCCGATGCGCAACATGCCTCGACCTTAACCCCGCCGGGGCTTTTCCGGGGGCGCTCGCGGCGGGACCACACCGGCTCGATCACCCGGCCGGGTCGACAACCCCCAGGCCAGGACGCGCGAAAGCCCCGGCCCGTCCGCGGGTGCGGACGGGCCGGGGCCTTCGCTCAGCGATGTCGACCGGCGGCCGACGGTGACCTCAGTGGCCGGTGAGCTTCTCGCGCAGCGCCGCGAGCGCGGCGTCGGAGGCGAGGGTGCCCTCGGCCGCGGAGACCTGACCGGAGTCGGAGGAACCCGAGGAGTACGACGTCGGGGCGGCGTCGCCGGACGCGGCGACCTCGGCGTCGGCCTTGCGGGCCTCCTCGACCTGGGCGCGGTGCGCCTCCCAGCGGGCGTGGGCGTCGGCGTACTGCTTCTCCCAGCGCTCACGCTGCTCGTCGTGGCCGGGCAGCCACTCGTTCGCCTCGGGGTCGAAGCCCTCCGGGTACTTGTAGTTGCCCTGCTCGTCATACTCCGCGGCCATGCCGTAGAGGGTCGGGTCGAACTCGGCGTTGCCCACCGCGGCGTCGTTGGCCTGCTTGAGGCTCAGCGAGATGCGGCGACGCTCGAGGTCGATGTCGATGACCTTGACGAAGATCTCGCCACCGACGGTGACGACCTGCTCCGGCAGCTCCACGTGGCGCTCGGCCAGCTCGGAGATGTGGACCAGGCCCTCGATGCCGTCGTCGACGCGCACGAACGCACCGAACGGGACGAGCTTGGTGACCTTGCCCGGCACGACCTGACCGATCGCGTGGGTGCGGGCGAAGTGCTGCCACGGGTCTTCCTGCGTCGCCTTGAGCGACAGCGAGACGCGCTCGCGGTCCATGTCGACGTCGAGCACCTCGACGGTGACCTCCTGGCCGACCTCGACGACCTCGGAGGGGTGGTCGATGTGCTTCCAGGACAGCTCGGAGACGTGGACGAGACCGTCGACGCCGCCGAGGTCGACGAACGCACCGAAGTTGACGATCGAGGACACGACGCCGGAGCGGACCTGCCCCTTCTGGAGCTCCTTGAGGAACGTCGTGCGCACCTCGGACTGCGTCTGCTCGAGCCACGCGCGGCGGGAGAGGACGACGTTGTTGCGGTTCTTGTCGAGCTCGATGATCTTGGCCTCGATCTCCTTGCCCACGTAGGGCTGGAGGTCGCGGACGCGACGCATCTCCACCAGGGAGGCGGGCAGGAAGCCGCGCAGGCCGATGTCGAGGATGAGGCCGCCCTTGACGACCTCGATGACGGTGCCGGTGACGACGCCGTCCTCCTCCTTGACCTTCTCGATCGTGCCCCAGGCCCGCTCGTACTGCGCGCGCTTCTTGGACAGGATGAGCCGGCCTTCCTTGTCCTCCTTCTGGAGGACGAGGGCCTCGACCTCGTCGCCGACGGTGACGACCTCACCGGGGTCGACGTCGTGCTTGATGGAGAGTTCGCGGGAGGGGATGACTCCCTCGGTCTTGTAACCGATGTCGAGCAGGACCTCGTCCCGGTCGACCTTGACGATGACACCCTCGACGATGTCGCCGTCGTTGAAGTGCTTGATCGTCGAATCGATCGCGGCGAGCAGGTCCTCTTCCGAACCGATGTCGTTGATCGCGATCTGAGCTGTAGCCGTGGTGGCAGTCATGTAGTGGGGGCTCCGATTGGACAGTGTGATCAAGGGGCCCTCGGGCCCGGGGCCTGCGCAGGCGCGCGCCTGACCCGAACACGAACACCCCGGATGGACAGGATGTCGGACACCGCACACTCACCTGTTGCCAGGGAGCGGACCTGCGACGACCGGTGCACGGTCGACCCGCCCGAAGGTGTGACGTCCGGCAGATGGCGGACGCGAATGACTCGGACGACGTCCAGTCCGGCGTCCAGTCACCAGACTGGAGTGGGCAGACCTGTGCGTTTGATAACACTACCTACCCTCCACCCTCGGGCGCAAAAGCGCCCATCGGCGAGACTGTCCCGGTGAGCCACCCTTCCTCGGACAGCCCGCCCAGCCCCTCGATCGGCGAGCCGGTGAACTCCCGACCCGGCGAGGCCGCAAGAGGCGACATCACGGACATCGACACGCAAGCGGCAGTGCCCCTCGTGGCGCGCGCGACCGTGAGCGCCCGCGAGGCCGCGCACGCGAACCGCTCGTGGTGGGACGCCAACGCATCGTCCTACTACGCCGAGCACGGGAGCTTCCTCGGTGACGCCGAGCTCGTCTGGGGTCCGGAGGGGTGGACGGAGTCCGACCTGCACCTGCTCGGCGATGTGTCGGGTCTCGACGTGCTCGAGGTGGGCGCGGGCGCCGCCCAGGGATCGCGTCACCTGGCGGGGCTCGGGGCGCGGGTCGTCGCCTCCGACCTGTCGGCGGGCATGCTGGCCACCGCCGTCGCGATCGACGCGGCCCGGGCCGGCGCGCCGGCGGCGGGCCCCAGGCCGGTGCCGCTCGTGCAGTGCGATGGTTGCGTGCTGCCCTTCGCCGACGCCTCGTTCGACGTCGTCTTCACCGCCTACGGGGTGCTGCCGTTCGTCGTCGGCGGGCAGCGGTTCTTCGACGAGGCCGCTCGGGTGCTCCGTCCGGGTGGGCGGCTCGTCGCCGCCGAACCGCACCCCATCCGGTGGTGTTTCCCCGACGCTCCGGGGCACGAGGGACTGACGGTCACCATCCCCTACTGGGACGAGGAGGCCTACACCGAGCGCGACCCGGCGGGACGACTCGTCTATGCCGAGACGCATCCGACGCTGGAGTCGCGGGTGACCCAGATCGTCGCCGCCGGGCTGCGCGTCGTCGAGCTGCGCGAACCGCGGTGGCCGCAGCGCAACCCGCAGACGTGGGGCGGGTGGAGCCCACTGCGCGGCGAATACCTGCCGGGGACCGTCATCTGGGTGCTCGAGCGCGGCCCCGAGCCGTGCCGTGGTCAGTGAGCCGCGTCGTGCCAGCTGCGTCCCAGCCCGACGTGCACCTCCAGCGGCACGTCCATCGTCACCGCCCCGCCCATCTGCTCGCGCACGAGCGCCTCCACGTCGGCGGCCTCGCCGGGCGCGATCTCGAGCACGAGCTCGTCGTGCACCTGCAGCAGCACGCGTGAGCGGGCCCGGCTCGTGCGCAGCGCGGCGTCGACGCGCAGCATCGCGATCTTCATGATGTCGGCCGCCGAACCCTGGATCGGGGCGTTGAGGGCCATGCGCTCGGCCATCTCGCGACGCTGGCGGTTGTCGGCGGTGAGATCGGGCAGGTAGCGCCGGCGCCCGAGCATCGTCTCGGTGTAGCCGGTCTGCCGGGCGGTGGCGACGATCTCGCGCAGGTAGTCCCGCACTCCGCCGAACCGCTCGAAGTAGCCCTCCATGAGCCCGGTCGCCTCGCCCGTGGAGATGCCGAGCTGCCGCGAGAGCCCGAAGGCCGACAGCCCGTAGGCCAGGCCGTAGGACATCGCCTTGATCTTGGCCCGCTGCTCGGCGTTGACCTCGTCGGGCTCGACGGCGAAGACCCGGGACCCGACGAAGCGGTGCAGGTCCTCCCCCGAGCGAAAGGCCTCGATGAGCCCGGGGTCGCCCGACAGGTGCGCCATGATCCGCATCTCGATCTGGCTGTAGTCGGCCGACATGAGGCTCTCGTAGCCCTCGCCGACGACGAAGACGTCGCGGATCCGGCGCCCCTCCTCGGTGCGGATCGGGATGTTCTGCACGTTGGGATCGACCGACGAGAGCCGCCCGGTGGCCGCGACCGTCTGCACGTAGGTCGTGTGGATCCGCGCGTCGTCGGCGACCGACTTCATGAGCCCTTCGACCGTGACCCGCAGCCGGGTCGAGTCGCGGTGCCGCAGCAGGGCTTCGAGGAACGGGTGCTCGGTCTTGGCATAGAGGTCGGCGAGCGCGTCGGCGTCGGTCGTGTAGCCGGTCTTCGTGCGCCGAGTCTTGGGCAGATCGAGCGTCTCGAAGAGCACGACCTGCAGCTGCTTGGGCGAGCCGAGGTTGACCTGCTCCCCTCCGATCGCGTCCCACGCGTCGCCCTGGGCGGTCGCTACCTTCGTCGCGAAGTCCGACTCCAAGGCGGTCAGCTCGTCGGTGTCGACCGCGATGCCCACGCGCTCCATCTCGGCGAGGACTCCGACGAGCGGCAACTCGACATCGGTGAGCAGGCTGCTCTGGCCGGTCTCGGCGAGCACGGTGTCGAGTGCGACCGACAGGTCGAGCACGGCGGCGGCACGCACCATCGCGGCGGTGGCGGCGGCGTGCGCGGCCTCGGACTCCCCGCCGTCCAGCCCGATCGCCAGCATGCCCTGCCCCGAGTCGGGCTCCTCGGTGCGCAGCTCCCGGTGCAGGTGCCGCAGGCTGAGGTCGGCCAGGTCATAGCTGCGCTGGTCGGGCCGAGCGATGTAGGCCGCCAGCGCGGTGTCGCCGACGATGCCCTCCACCGCGAACCCCCGCGCGGCGAGCTCGTGCAGCTGGGCCTTGCCCGCGTGCCACACCTTGGGGTGCTCGCGCGAGCCGAGCCAGGCGGCCAACGCCGCCTCGTCCGCCGGGTCGAGCTCGGCCAACGCCGCGTAGGCGGTGTGCTCCCCCGCCGCGACGGCGATGCCCTCGGCGTCGCCGCTGCCGCGGGCCCAGTGCCCGACGACCTCGAGGCCGACCCGCACCCCCGGCCCGGCGTGCGCGTCGAGCCACGCGCGCAGCTGCCCCGGCTCGAGCACCTCGCCGTCGACGTCGAAGCCCTCACTCGCCTCCGGCTCGGCGGTCTGCAGCGCGAACATCCGCTCGCGCATCTGCACGCCGAACTGCAGCCCGTCGAAGACGGTGTGCACCTCGTCGCGATCCCACGTGCGCCGGGCGAGGTCGTCGACCCCCAGCGGCAGGTCGACGTCGCGCACCAGCTCGTTGAGGCGCCGGTTGGTCATGACCTGGGCGAGGTGGATGCGCAGCGACTCCCCCGCCTTGCCCCTGATGGTGTCGGCGCCGGCGATGATGCCCTGCAGGTCGCCGAACTGCCCGATCCACTTGGCCGCGGTCTTGGGGCCCACTCCGGGCACGCCGGGCAGGTTGTCCGAGGTCTCGCCGACGAGCGCGGCCAAGTCGCTGTAGCGCCCGGGCGGCACGCCGTACTTCGCCTCGACCGCCTCGGGTGTCATGCGAGTCAGCTCCGAGACGCCGCGCACGGGATAGAGCAGCGTCGTGGTGGGCCCGACGAGCTGAATGGCGTCACGGTCGCCGGAGACGATGAGCACCTCCAGCCCGGCCTCCCGGGCCTGGGTCGACAGCGTCGCGATGATGTCGTCCGCCTCGTAGCCGGGCACCGACACGTGCGGGATCCGCAGGGCGTCGAGCACCTCCTGCACGAGGCCGATCTGCCCGCGGAACGCGTCGGGGGTCGCCGAGCGCGTCGCCTTGTAGTCTCCGTAGGCCTCGGTGCGGAACGTCTGCCGCGACAGGTCGAACGCGACGCCGACGTGGGTCGGCTCCTCGTCGCGCAGCACGTTGATGAGCATCGACGTGAAGCCGAAGACCGCATTGGTGCACTGCCCGGTGCTCGTCGAGAAGTTCTCCGCCGGCAGCGCGAAGAAGGCACGATAGGCCAGCGAATGTCCGTCGAGAAGCAGGAGTCGGCTCACAGGTGGCAGCCTAGGGGGCACCCCCGACAAGGTTCGCGGGCCGGCTCCGCCCGGACCGCGCGCCGAGCCGGGCAGCACGAGATGGCACGAACCCGATGAACCCCATGTGCGCCATGAGCGAGTGACGCCATGAGCCCGAGACGAAGGTGGCCGCCATGACCACGGATCCCCGCAGCGACGCCCCCGCCACCGGCATCGAGGTGCCGCGGTCGATCCTCGAGACCGCCGGCACTCTGCTGGAACGCATGGAGATCGAGGTCGGCGAGATCTCCTCGGGCCGCGTCACCGCGCGGATGCCGGTGGCCGGCAACACTCAGCCCTACGGCCTGCTGCACGGCGGCGCGTCCGCGGTCCTGGCCGAGACGGTCGGGTCGGTCGCCGCGGCGACGCATGCGGGTCATGGGCGCATCGCCGTCGGCATCGAACTCAACTGCACCCACCACCGCGCCGCCCGGGAAGGGCACGTGCACGCGGTCGCGGTGCCCGTGCACTTGGGCGGCACGCTGGCGACCTACGCGATCACGATCACCGACGACTCCGGTGCCCTGATCTGCACGAGTCGACTCTCGTGCCTGCTGCGCGACGCGCCACCGGCCCGCTGAGGCCTCGGTTCGCGGCTCCCGCCGC
>JBDIAP010000040.1:0-25274 GCA_039812485.1 Kineosphaera sp. | reverse complement strand
CTAGAACGTGACCTGACGTGGGATCCGCGCCCGGGGCGACAGGCTGGGCGTAGGGGTCAGTGCGTCGCCAGCGGAGGAGTGCGAGGCCGCCGCCGCGCGACCGAGTGGCGCAGCGCGTCGCCGACGAGCACAACGAGCGCGACCCACACGATGACGAAGCCAGTCCACCGCGCCGGTGTCATGGGCTCGCCCAGAGCCAGCCCGCTGAGGAACTGCAGGATCGGCGCGACGAACTGGAGCAACCCGATCGTCACGAGCGGCACCCGGCGCGCCGCCGCCGCGAAGAGCAGCAGCGGCACCGTCGTGGCGATCCCCGTCGAGGCGAGCAGCAGCGTGTGCGGCGCGCCGTGCGAGCCGAACGTCGAGGCGTCGGAGCCGACCAGCCACGCGAAGGCCACAGCCGCCAGCGGCGCGAGCACGACGGTCTCGGCGGTGAGGCTCTGCAGGGCCGTCAGCTCGACCCCCAGCCGGTTCTTGATGAGGCCGTACGTGCCGAACGAGAAGGCCAGCCCGAGCGCGATCCAGGGCACCGAGCCGGTGGCGACGGCCAGGTAGAGGCCGCCCACCGCGCCGATGGCGACCGCCACGGCCTGCCCGCGCCGGATCGACTCGCGCAGCACGAGCAGCCCGAGCGCCACGCTGACGAGCGGATTGAGGAAGTAGCCGAGGGCGGCGTCGGTGACGTGGCCCGACGTCACCGCCACGAGGTAGATGGTCCAGTTGGCCGCGATGAGCAGCCCGGCCAGCACGACCCCGGCCAGCCGCCGCCGATCGCGCAAGGCCAGCATGAGGGGCCGCGCCTGGCGCGTCGCGACGACGAGCACCGCGCACAGGCCCGCGCTCCACAGAATCCTGTGCAGCAGGATCTCCCAAGCGCCGGACGGTGCGAGCGCGAGGAAGTAGAAGGGCATCGCACCCCACAGGCCGTAGGCGGCCAGCCCGTAGAGCGTGCCGCGCCGGGTCTGCGAGACGCTCGCAGGCCCGGTCAGCTCACGGTCCACGTGTCCTTGCCCGCCAGCAGCGCGGCAAGGTCGTCGTCGTCGGCTCGGCCGCCGTTGCCGGCGACCGCGCCCGCGACCTGCGCGCGCACCTGGTCGTCGTACGCCGGGCGCGACACCGACCGGAAGATGCCCATCGGCACGTGGTCCATGCCCGGCCCGTCGAGCTGCGCGATGGCGAAGGCGGTGGCCGGGTTGTCCGCGCCCGCGTCGTGCACGACGACGCGCCCGCCGTTGACGGCGCTCGTGCCGACGACGTCGAGGTCGCCCTGCTCGTTGCGGATGAGCACATGGTGGGTGCCCGCCCGCACCGGCTCCTTGTCGACGAGGTGCAGGATTCGGGCCTGCGCCTGGGTGCGGTCCTTGAGCACCTCGAACGCGCCGTCGTTGAAGATGGGGCAGTTCTGGTAGATCTCGACGAGCGCCGACCCGCGGTGCCGCGCCGCCGCCGCGAGCGTCTCGGTGAGGTGCTTGCGGTCGGAGTCCATGGTCCTGGCCACGAACGTCGCCCCCGCGCCCAGGGCCAGCGCCACCGGGTTGAACGGGGCGTCGACCGAGCCGATCGGCGAGGACTTCGTCACCAGCCCCGGCTCGGACGTGGGGGAGTACTGCCCCTTGGTCAGCCCGTAGATCCGGTTGTTGAAGAGCAGGATCTTGAGGTTCACGTTGCGGCGCAGCGCGTGGATGAGGTGGTTGCCGCCGATCGACAGCGCATCGCCGTCACCGGTGACGACCCACACCGACAGGTCCTCACGTGCCGTGGCCAGCCCGGTGGCGATCGCCGGGGCCCGCCCGTGGATCGAGTGCATCCCGAACGTGTCGAGGTAGTAGGGGAACCGCGAGCTGCAGCCGATGCCCGAGATGAAGACGATGTTCTCGCGCTTGAGCCCCAGCTGCGGCAGGAAGCTCTGCACCGCCGCGAGGATCGCGTAGTCGCCGCACCCCGGGCACCAGCGCACCTCCTGGTCGGAGGTGAAGTCCTTCTTCGTCAGGGCGGGCGCGTCGGCGGGCAGGCGCGGCACCCCGTGCGTGCCCACACTCGGCATACCGAGATCGATGCTCATGAGTCCAGTCCTCGTTTCGCGGCAGATCAGGCGTTGGCGGGGGAGGGGGTGTCGGCCGGCTCAGGCGTCTGCGTGGGCGCCGCGATCGGCACCTCGTCCGCACGCTCGGGCTCCGCGACCGGGAGGCCACCAGCGCCGTTGGAGTCCAGCGCCGCCAGCGACGACGCGATGACCTCGACGAGCTCGGCCGAGGAGAACGGCAGGCCCCGCACCGCCGTGTATGAATGGGCGTCCACCAGGTAGGTGCCCCGGACGAGCAGGGCGAGCTGGCCCATGTTCATCTCGGGGATGAGCACCCGCCGGTAGGAGCGCAGCACGTCGGCGGTGTTCGCCGGCATCGGGTTGAGGTAGCGCAGGTGCGCCTGCGCCACCGACAGGCCCGACTCGCGCAGCTGGCGCACGGCCGCGCTGATCGGGCCGAACGTCGACCCCCACCCGAGCACGAGCAGCTCCGCCTCGCCGTTCGGGTCGTCGACCTGCAGGTCCGGCACGTCGATGCCCGCGATCTTCGCGGCCCGCAGCCGGGTCATCTTGTCGTGGTTGTCCGGGTCGTAGGAGATGTTGCCGGTGACGTCGGCCTTCTCGATGCCGCCGAGCCGGTGCTCCAGGCCCGCCGTCCCCGGGATCGCCCACGGTCGCGCCAGCGTCTGCGGGTCGCGCAGGTAGGGCTGGAAGGTCGGCTTGCCCTTCGCGTCGTGCCCGTTGGGCTCCGTCGCGAATTCCACCGCCAGCTGCGGCAGCTCGTCGACGGCCGGGATCTGCCACGGCTCCGAGCCGTTGGCCAGGTAGCCGTCGGAGAGCACGATGACCGGGGTGCGGTAGGTCGTCGCGATGCGCACGGCCTCGAGCGCGATCGCGAAGCAGTCGTTGGGGGTCTGCGGGGCGATGACCGCCACCGGCGACTCACCGTTGCGGCCGAACATCGCCTGCAGCAGGTCGGCCTGCTCGGTCTTCGTCGGCAGCCCGGTCGACGGTCCGCCGCGCTGCACGTCGATGACGACGAGCGGCAGCTCCACCGACATCGCCAGCCCGATCATCTCCGCCTTGAGCGCCAGCCCCGGACCGGAGGTCGTCGTCACCCCGAGCTGCCCGCCGAACGACGCGCCGAGCGCGATCCCGACCCCGGCGATCTCGTCTTCGGCCTGCATCGTCGTCACGCCGTACCGCTTGAGCCCGGAGAGGGTGTGCAGGATGTCGGAGGCCGGCGTGATGGGGTAGCTGCCCAGCACGAGCGGCAGTCCGCTGCGGTGCGATGCCGCGACCAGCCCGTAGGCCAACGCCACGTTGCCGGTGATGTTGCGGTAGGTGCCGGGCGGCATCGCCGCGGGCGCCACCTCGTAGCTCACCGAGAAGTCCTCGGTCGTCTCGCCGTAGTGGTAACCGGCGTTGAGTGCCGTGAGGTTCGCCCCGAGCACCTCGGGCTTCTTCGCGAACTTCGCCTTGAGGAAGGCGCGCGTGCCCTCGAGTGGGCGGGTGTACAGCCACGACAGGAGGCCCAGGGCGAACATGTTCTTCGCCCGCTCCTTCTCCTTGCGGGTCAGGTCGAAGTCGGCGAGCGCCTCGACCGTGATCGACGTCAACGGCAGCGAGTGCAGGTGCCAGGAGTCGAGCGAGTCGTCCTCGAGCGGGTTGGCCTCGTAGCCGACCTTCGCCAGGTTGCGGCGCGAGAACTCGTCCGAGTCCGCGATGATCGTGCCGCCCCGCTTGAGGTCGCGCAGGTTGGCCTTGAGGGCCGCCGGGTTCATCGCGACGAGCACGTCCGGGCCGTCGCCCGGCGTCAGCACGTCGTGGTCGGCGAAGTTGAGCTGGAAGCTCGACACGCCCGGCAGCGTGCCCTGTGGCGCGCGGATCTCGGCCGGGAAGTTGGGCAGCGTCGACAGGTCGTTGCCGAGCACCGCCGTCTCGCTCGTGAAGCGGTCTCCCGTCAGCTGCATGCCGTCGCCGGAGTCACCGGCGAAGCGGATCGTCACGCGATCGAGCTGTTGGACCTGCTTGACTGACATGAGCTGAACTCACCAGGCTTCCACGAAACAGACATCAGGGACAGACACCAGGGCGAAGGGCAGGCCTGATCGGCCGCCGCGAGTCATGGTAGGCGACTTCCCTACGGTCGCGTAGGTTCGCGCCGACGCATGGACCCCACAGGAGATTCGACGCCGGTCGCCGGCCAGCTATTCCGGAGGTCGGACGACCGTCCGAACAGTGAGACAACGCGGCGTCGTCAGGGCGCGGACGCGTGCAGGTTCGTCTCAGGGAACTCGGTGGAACACGGGGGCGCTCGCACGTCGTTACATGAGCTATGACCAACCACTTCAACGGCGTGAAGACCGCCGCGCTGTTCGGCGCCATCTTCGCGATCCTCCTCGGGATCGGATCCCTCGTCGGGGGTGGCCGGTACATCTGGCTCTTCGCGCTCATCGGCGTCGGCATGACCTTCTACGGCTACTGGAACAGCGACAAGATCGCCATCCGCGCCATGCAGGCCTACCCCGTCACCGAGGAGCAGGCCCCGGCGATGTATCGCATCGTGCGCGAGCTGTCGGCCAAGGCGGGCAAGCCGATGCCGGCCCTCTACATCTCGCCGACGCAGGCGCCCAACGCTTTCGCCACCGGCCGCAACCCCTCGCACGCGGCCGTCTGTTGCACCGAAGGCATCCTCGGCCTGCTCGACGAGCGGGAGTTGCGCGGCGTGCTGGGCCACGAGCTCATGCACGTCTACAACCGCGACATCCTCACCTCGTCGGTGGCTGCCGCTCTCGCCGGGATCATCACCTCGGTCGCGCAGATGGCGATGTTCTTCGGCGGCAACAGCGAGGACCGGCCCAACCCGGTCGCGATGATCGCGATGGCGCTGCTCGCCCCGCTGGCGGCCTCGATCATCCAGATGTCGATCAGCCGCACCCGCGAATACGACGCGGACGAGGACGGCGCCAGGCTCACGGGTGACCCGTTGGCGCTCGCCGATGCGCTGCGCAAGCTGGAGCTCGGCGTGCAGCGTGCACCCTTGCCCCCCGACCCCAAGCTGCAGAACGCCGCCCACATGATGATCGCCAACCCGTTCCGGGCCGCGGACGTCAAGAACCTCTTCTCCACGCACCCGCCGATGGCCGGGCGCATCGACCGTCTCGAGGGCATGGCGCGGGAGCTGCGCGGGCGCTGAGCCTCGCCGTCCAGGGCGCGCCCGCTCTCGCGTTCGCGTTCGCCTCGCCCCGCGTGTTGCTCGGCTCTCGGGTCGTCGTGCGAGGGTGGAGGCATGGCGAGTCTGACTGTCGTCGAGGCGCGGGAGCGGGCCTCGCTGGTGCGGATCGATGGGTACGCCCTGGAGCTCGATCTCGACAGGGGAGCTGTCGTCTTCGGGTCGCGGGTGCGGATCGCGTTCTCGTGCAACGACCCCGGGGCGCAGACGTTCCTCGATGTGCGGGCGCGAGAGGTGATCTCCGTCGTGCTCAACGGGGTCGCGCTCGACCCGGGCGGCATCGTCGACGGGCGGCTGACGTTGCCCGACCTGCGCGGCGACAACGTCGTCGAGGTCGAGGCCACGATGGCCTACCGGCGCGACGGGGAGGGGCTGCATCGGGCCACCGATCCGGCGGACGGGCATGACTACGTCTACGGCATGACGTTCCTGGACGCGGCGCCGACGGTCTTCGCGTGCTTCGATCAGCCCGATCTCAAGGCGCCCTACGACGTGCGGGTGCGGGTGCCGGCCCACTGGTCGGTCGTCGGCAACGGGGCCGCCCGTCAGGTCGGCGACCGAGAGTGGGTGCTGGCGCGCACGCGGCCGCTGGCCACCTACTTCGTCACCGTCTGCGCGGGCCCGTGGGCCAGCGTCGAGGCCGAGCATCGCGGGCTGCGGCTCGCGTGGCACGCCCGGGCCAGCCTGGCGCCGCAGCTCGAGGCGCAGGCACCGGAGCTGCTACGGGTGACGCGGGACGGGCTCGACTACTACGAGCGGCTCTTCGGCATCGACTACCCGTTCGGGCCCTCCTATGACCAGGTGCTCGTGCCCGAATTCAACGCCGGGGCCATGGAGAACCCCGGCTGCGTCACGTATGCCGAGTCGGCGCTGCATCGCGGGGCGGCGACGCGAGCGCAGCGGCGCACGCGCGCCAACACGATCCTGCACGAGATGGCGCACATGTGGTTCGGCGACCTCGTGACGATGCGCTGGTGGGACGACCTGTGGCTCAACGAGTCGTTCGCCGAGTACATGGCCCACCGCGCGACCGAGGCGATCGGCGAGTTCGGCGGCGCCTGGGTCGATTTCGGCATCTCCCGCAAGGCCTGGGGGTATGCGGCCGAGCGGCGCCCGTCGACGCATCCGGTCGCCGCCAACCCCGCGTCCGATGCGGCGTCGGCGCTGCAGAACTTCGACGGGATCTCCTACGCCAAGGGTGCCTCCGTCTTGCGCCAGCTCATCGCGTATGTCGGTGACGGCGCCTTCGTCGCCGGCGTCCGCGCTCATCTGCGCGACCACGCCGAAGGCAACGCCGACCTCGACGACTTCCTGCGGGCCGTCGGTGTCGCGTCCGGCCTGGACCTGCGTGCGTGGGCGGAGGCGTGGCTGCGCACGGCCGGGCGCGACGAGATCGCCGTCGAGGTCGAGTCGCGGGACGACGAACACGTCGGGTCGCTCATCACCGACGCCCGCGTCTGGCGCACGCCGCCCATCGTGCGCGGCGGTGAGCTGCCGGCCGACCGACCCCACGCGCTGGACGTCGCCGGCTTCACCGGCGGCCGGCAGGTGTGGCGAGAGTCGGTGCGCCTCGACGTCGACGAGACCGTCGTGCCGTCGCTGCACGGGCAGCCGGTGCCGGCCCTGCTGCTGCCGAACGCCGGGGATCTCACCTGGGCGGACGTGCGGCTCGACGCCGCGACGGCGATCGCGCTGCCCGCGCAGCTGCCGCTGCTGTCCGACCCGCTGGCGCGCGTCGTCGCGTGGGTCGCGCTCACCGACGCGGTCGTGCAGGGCGCCACCCCGCCGGCGTTGTTCTTCGACACGCTCGTCGCCGCGCTGCCCAGCGAGCCGGACAGCGGGGTCGTCGCGATGCTCGGGCGCACCGCGGCCGGGCTCGCCACCTCCTACGTGCCGGAGGCGGGGGCCGCCTGGGCGCGGATCGCGGAGGCGGGGTTGGGGGTCTTGACGGCCGCGGACGCAGGTCGCTCGGTAGCGGGACCGGTCGACTCCACCGGGCCGACCAGGCCGACTTCGCCGAACGGGCCGACCGGGCCGACCGCACCTGACGCACCGGCCGCGGGCCGCGAGAGCACGGGCTCGCCGGCGCCCGGTCCTGACACGGATCCCGAGCGGGGATCCCTGCGGCTCGCGGGGCTGCGCCTCGTCGCGGCCGCCACCGACGACGTCGCGCTGCTGCGGGAGTGGCTGCGCGGCGACGGGGCCGCCGCCGGGCTCGGGGAGGACCGCGACTTCGGGTGGCTGTGCCTCACCTCGGTCGTGCGGCTCGGGGACGCGGGCGCCGACGAGATCGAGGCCCGGCTCGCCGCCGACACCTCCCTCGACGGGCGGCTCGCCGCGCTCACGGCGCGGGCGGCGATCCCGACGGCGCAGGCCAAGGCCGCGGCGTGGGAGGTGCTCGCCGGGTGCCCGGAGGGCGGCGGGGCGAGCAACTATGAGCGGCTGCACACCGGCCTGGGTTTCTGGCGGTCCGCGGACCTCGACCTCGTGCGGCCCTACGTGGCGCGCTACTGCGACGACCTGCCCGCCCTGGCCGCGGTGGTCGGCGAGGCGTCGCTCGGGCGCATCGCCGCGGCCGCGTTCCCGCATGTGCTGGCCGAGCCCGCTACCGAGGAGGCGGTGGCCCGCGTCGTCGAGGGGCCGCTCGGTGACCTGCGCGACGACCGCGCTCTGCCGGCTGCGGTGCGCAGGGCGTTCCGCGACGGGCTCGCCGACCTGCGCTACGCGCTCGCCTCGCGGCGGCGCTACGCGTCCTGAGGTCGATGCGGCGGGTCAGCGCTCAGGCCTTGGGGTCGCGGTTGCGGAGCTGACGGAAGCGGCGGCCGAGCACGACGACGATCGGCTCGATCTCGATGCCGTCGTCGGCGCTGATGCGGGCCCGCACCTGTCGCCGGGTGCGCACGATGCCGAGCAGCCCCAGCGCCGCGATCGGCAGCTGCACCGCCATGCCGAGCCGGAAGCTCGTCAGCCCGTAGCCCCCCGCCAGGTCGATGATGACCCCGGTGAGCAGGATGACGATGAGCGCGCCGGAGAAGCCGCCGGTGTTGATGACGCCCGTCGCTGTGCCGAGGCGCTGACTGGGCACGAACGTGCGGGCGAAGTCGAAGCCGATCGCCGAGCCCGGGCCGCCGACGGCCAGACACACCATGAGCAGCGCCAGCATCGGCATCGGGGCTGCCCCGGGCCACACGAGCACGATGATCCAGGGCACCATCGTCACCGCCACGACGAGCATGACGAGGTCGCTGCGCCGGTAGGGGTGCCGGCCCGTGAAGACGCCGAACGTCGGCCCGGCGAGCAGCGCGGCGAGCGCGAAAATCGTCATCATGACGCTGGCCTGCGGCCCGGTCAGCGCCTCGCCGGCAGTGAGGTAGGGGTAGCCCCACATCATCGCGAACGCCATCGTCGAGAACGACGTCGTGAAGTGCGTCAGCAGCCCCAGCCGGGTCGCGGGGTGCGACCAGACGGCCTTGATCTGCTCGGACATCGGCACGATCTCGCTCTCGGCGATGACGCGCCGGCTCGGCGTCGGGCCGGGGGAGTTGCGCACGAAGAGCACGACCCCGACGAGGGCGACGGCGCAGACGGCAGCCGCTCCGAGGAACGCGTCGGCCCAGCCCAGCGTGTGCAGCGCCCAGGCGAACGGGATCGCCGACGCGATCTGCCCGGTCTGGCCGATCATGCCCGTGAGCTGCGTCATGAGCGGCACCCGGTGCGGCGGGAACCACTCCGGGAGCGTGCGCAGCACGCTCGCGAAGATCATCGCGTCACCCGCTCCGACGATGATCCGGGCGACCACCCCCGAGGGCACCGACACGGCGAAGGCCATCGCGACCTGGCCCAGCAGCATGAGGGAGACCCCGGTGATGAGCAGGATCCGGCTGCCGAAGCGGTCGATGAGCACGCCGACGGGGATCTGCAACCCCGCGTAGACGAGCAACTGCAGCACGACGAAGAGACCGATGACGCTGGCCGGCGCCCCGAAGTGGCGGGCCGCCTCGACGCCCGCGATGCCGAACGTCGTGCGCTGCATGACCGCCGCGATGTAGGCGAACAGCCCAGCGCCCCACACGAGCCAGACGAGTCGAGCGGGGGCCGGGCGAGCGTGGGCAGGGGTCGTCACGGGCAGCCATTGTCGCAGAGGTCTGACCACCTGGCGGACGCACCCAACCAGATGATGGCCCGAGCGCCCGTCGCCCGCCGGGTCCGCGGGCGGTTACTCGCTCGCGGTGGTGCCCCGCAGCCCGGGGAAGTCGTCGTCGCGCCACTCGCCGTCGGGTCGCTGTCCGACGATCTCCTCCTCGCGCTGGCGCAGCTCGACGCGGCGGATCTTGCCACTGATCGTCTTGGGCAGCTCGCCGAACTCCAAACGGCGCACCCGCAGGTAGGGCGCGAGGTGCTCGCGGCAGTGCCGCAGGATCGATTCGGCGACGTCCGCGCACGGCTCGTGGCCGGGGGCCAGCACGACATACGCCTTGGGGACGGCGAGGCGCACCTGGTCAGGTGCGGGCACGACCGCGGCCTCGGCCACGGCCGGGTGTTCGATGAGCACCGACTCCAGCCCGAACGGCGAGACCTTGTAGTCGGAGGCCTTGAAGACGTCGTCGGTGCGCCCGACGAACGTCACGCGCCCCGCCTCGTCGCGGGTCGCGATGTCGCCGGTGTGGTAGTAGCCGCCCGCCATGGCCTCGGCGTTGCGGGCCGGGTCGCCCTGGTAGCCGGCCATGAGGCCGACGGGGGAGGCGGACAGGTCGAGGCACAGCTCGCCCTCGGTCTGGGTCGGCTCACCGGTCAGCGGATCGATGAGCACCGACGGCACCCGGGCAGCGGTCGACCCATGGACCCCGCGACGACCTCCTGTCCAGGGGTGTTGGCGAGCTGGCAGGTCGTCTCTGTCTGCCCATAACCGTCGCGGATCGTCAGGCCCCAGGCCCGCTGCACCTGACCGATGACCTCGGGGTTGAGGGGCTCACCGGCGCCGACGATCTCGCGCAGGCTGCCGCGGTGCCCGGCGAGCTCGGCCTGGATGAGCATGCGCCACACGGTCGGCGGCGCGCAGAAGGTCGTCACCCCGCACCGGGCCATCTGACTCAGCAGCGCGGCCGCGTCGAAGCGGGAGTAGTTGTATTCGAAGATCGTCGCGCCCGCGATCCACGGCGCGAAGAAGCAGCTCCACGCGTGCTTGGCCCAGCCGGGCGAGGAGATCGCCAGGTGCACGTCGCCCGGCTCGAGCCCGATCCAATACATCGTGCTCAGGTGCCCCACCGGATAGGAGGTCTGCGTGTGCTCCACGAGCTTGGGCCGGCTCGTCGTGCCGGAGGTGAAGTAGAGCAGCAGCGGATCGTCGACATCGGTGACGACCTCGCAGCTCGGCGCGCCGTCACGCTCCTGAGCGGCGCGGATGTCGGTGAAGCCGTCGGCCTGGCCGACGGACAGCAGATGTAGGTCGAGTGCCGAGTCGGGAGCCCAGTAGAACTTGCCGGTGTCGGAGACGTTGCAGATGACCCCCTTGGCGTGGGCGCGGGCGATGCGGTCCTTGAGGTCGGCGGTGCCCAGCGCCATCGTCGTCGGCGAGATGACCGCGCCGATCTTCATGAGCGCGAGCATCGAGTCCCACATCTCGACCTGATTGCCGAGCATGAGCAACACCGCGTCACCCTTGCCCAGGCCCCGCTCGCGCAGCCAGGCCGCGAGCTTGTCCGAGCGCGTGCGCATCTGCTCGAACGTGTACTTCTCCTCGCCGCCGTCCTCCTCGACGATCCACAGGGCCGTGGCGTCGTTGCCGCGGGCCAGCTCGTCGAACCAGTCGATGGCCCAGTTGAACGGGCCCTCCAGAGCGGGCCACTCGAAGCCCGCGACGGCTGCGTCGTAGTCCTCGCGGTGGGCCAGCAGGAAGTCGCGGGCAGCGGCATAGACGTCATGGGCGACGGTGCTCATCACACCGGTCTACCAGCCGGGTCGCCGTGCGCGGGGCGATTCGGGCCGAATCGCCGCCGGCTCCTGGCGTGCCGCCGACCGCGCCGTCCCGAGGGAGTGACGTCCTATCGGTAGTTGACGAACTGCAGCGCGACGTCGAGGTCCGCCTCCTTGAGCATGCGCTGCACGGCCTGCAGGTCATCGCGGCTCTTGCTCGTGACGCGCAGCTCGTCGCCCTGGATCGTCGGCTTGACGGTCTTGCCGAACTCGTCGCGGATGAGCTTGGAGATCTTCTTGGCGTTGTCCTGGCTGATGCCGTCCTTGAGGCCGGCCTGGAGGCGGTACTCCTTGCCGGAGAGCTTGGGGGCCGGCCCGTCGTCGCCGAGGTCGAGCGCCTTGAGCGAGACGTTGCGCTTGATGAGCTTGGTCTGGAAGACGTCGAGGACGGCGAGCACGCGCTCCTCGCTGTTGGCCTTCATGACGATGGTCTCGCCGCTGAAGTCGATCGAGGCGCCGACGTTCTTGAAGTCGTAGCGCTGCGCGATCTCCTTGGCGGCCTGGTTGAGGGCGTTGGCGACCTCCTGCTTGTCGGTCTTGCTGACGATGTCGAACGAGCTGTCGGCCATGGTTCTCCTCCGCGGACGGGTGATCGGTGGGGCAGCGCCCGGGTGCCTGCGGCGTCGCCCGCAGCCGGGCGGACACGGACCGTCCAGCGCGCTCGCCTCAGGCGGCGAGGCGATTGGACGTGACCCGGGGTCGGGTTGCTATCCTTCCAGACGCACCCGGCGGGTTGCCCGAGCGGCCAATGGGAGCGGACTGTAAATCCGTCGCGAAAGCTACGAAGGTTCGAATCCTTCACCCGCCACCACGTGCACGACAGAGCCCCCACCCGGATCGACGGGCGGGGGCTCTTGGCATGTCACGTGCGGTTTCAGGCCCGGGCCAGGCTCCCCGTGAGCTCGGCCAGCATGGCGTGCGCGGCGACAAGGCTCGGGCCGTACCAGGTGAGCAGGCGCCCGTCGACGAGTCGCGTCGGGGTGCAGGCGAAGGCCTCGGGCCCGTCGTCCGGGCCGAAGGCGTAGGGCTCGTCGGGGAGCAGCACGAGGTCGGCGCCCGCGCCGTCGATCGCGGCGAGGTCCAGGTGTGGATAGCGGCCCGCGTCCGCCCCGACGACGTTGACCAGGCCCGCCTGCCGCAGCAGATCGGAGGTGAAGGTCGGTTCGCCGACGACCATCCACGGGTCTCGCCAGATCGGCACGACGACCTTGGCCGCAGGCGCCGTGGGCGGACCCGACCACAGGCGGTCGGCCTCCTCGAGCCAGGTGGGGACCACTCCGGCTACGGCCGAGAGCAGGCGATAGAGCGAGTCGAGGGCTTGGGCCACGGACTCGATGTCGGTGACCCAGACAGCCAGCCCCGCCTCACGCAGGCGGCGCACGTCGAGCTCGCGGTTCTCCTCGCGGTTGGCGACGACGAGGTCGGGCTGCAGTCGCAGGATCGCCTGTCGGTCGGGGTTCTTCGTGCCGCGCACCCGCGTCGCCCTCAGCCCGGCGGGGTGGGTGCACCAGTCGGTGACGCCGACGAGGGCGTCCGGGGCGACGTCGGCGATCGCCTCCGTCAGCGACGGCACGAGGCTGACGATGCGGGCAGGCCGCGCAGGCAGCTCGATCGGCGTGCCGAGATCGTCGTGCAGGGTCGGCATGTCACTCACTCTTCCATGGTCGTGCGGGTCGGGGCTTGGGGCGAGTGCGCACAGGCGCTCGCGAAGGCTGGGGTGTGCGCCCAGGCATGGCGTTGCCGCGCGTGCCCTCGACTGGCACGCCGGCCTTCGGCGGACCGGGAACGCCGTCAGGGTGCCTTGGCAGACAGGGGGACACCGCGGCCGCAGCGGAGTCGACAGGCTCAGCGGGGTTCGGGGCGGGTGCGGTCGGGACCAACGGCGACGGGCCGGGTTACGACGCTGAGTACGACGCCACGTAGTCGACGACGAGCTGCGCAGGGAAGGCCGTCTCCGGTGCCGGCTCACCAGCCCACGTCCCACCGACCGTGAGGTTGAGGATGACGAAGAACGGCTTGTCGAACACCCACTCGCTGTCCCCGATCGCCGACCGCGGCACCCGGTGGTAGACGGTGCCGTCCACCGAGAACGCGAGCTCGGTCGGCGACCAGTCGAGCGCGAAGGTGTGGAAGCCGTCGGTGAACGTCTGCCCCGCCGGCAGGTCGTACTTGGCCGTGAGCCCGGACAGCGTGTACCCGGGCCCGTGCGCCGAGCTCCACACCCGGAACGGCTCGTCGCCGACGAGCTCCATGATGTCGATCTCGCCACTGGCAGGGTGCCCGACCTCTGGGTAGTTCGCGCCGAGCAGCCAGAACGCCGGCCACAGCCCCTTGCCCTGGGGCAGCGTCATGCGGGCCTCGACGCGACCGTGCCCCACGGTCTTGCGATCCTGGGTGGTGATGCGCCCGGAGGTGTAGCGGCACGGGCCGTACCAGCAGGTCAGGCCCCCCGTGTTGTCCGAGCGCGCGGTGAGCACGAGGCGGCCGGCGCCGTCGAGCGAGACGTTCTCGGGACGGTTCGTCGTGTATTCGAGGTTCTGGTTGCCGCGCCCCGAGCCGCCGAGCTCGAAGCGCCACGTGCCGGCGTCCGGGGCCGCTCCCGCGGGGCCGTCGAAGTCGTCACGCCAGGCGAGCGTCAGCGGGGGAGTGGGCGCCGGGGTGGCGGTCGGCGTGGGGGTGGCGGTCAATGTCGGTGAAGGGGTCGGTGAAGGGGTCGGTGAAGGGGTCGGTGAGGGGGCCGGCGTAGGGGTGGGCTTGGGCTTGGGGCCGCGGCTGACCTTCTTGGCCGCCGCCACCTCGACCTTGCGCGCGGTCGACGAGAGCGCCGTCGGGCTCGCGGTGGGCTTCCACGCCGCCGCCACCCGCGCCTGCGGCGCGCTCGGCCCGGTCGTCGAGCCGTGCCCTGTCGCGCTCGCCCCTGTGGCGATGGCGCCGAGCGCGAGCGGCACCAGCGCCGTGACCCGCGCGGTCGACATCCGTGTGCTCATGTGCGTCCCTCCGTGGACAGGTGTCGTTCCCTCGTGTCGCGGCCAGGTCGTGCTCTCGTGCCGCCTGCACCGATCCCGCCGCGGCTGCCCGAGCACGAACCGGCAGCGTGTCGGGTGACCTGTCGGCGCGACCGCGGGCGCTCTGAGCGCGGCGTCCACGGGCTGGGCGCCCCGCCCTCAGCGCTCGCTCAGCACGCCGCGGACCCCGCCGCTCGGTCGGGCGGCGAAACGGCACGCACCTCAGCGCGGGTGGGGCAGACGGGCGACCAGAGCGCCCGACCGCACGCCCAGCCGCCCGTTATCAGATCGTGATCACCGAGCGACCGGGTAACCCCGCGGGCTGCGCGGCGGCGGCACAGGGTGAAGTCATGAACCGCCCGCAGGAGTCCGTCGATCTCGAAGTGCACGCCCGGTCCGGGGCGTCGGAGGCATCGGGCGCGCCCGAGACACCCGAGCCCGAGGTCGTCCTGGAGCGTCGCGGCGGGCGGGTCGACATCCTGCTCAACCGCCCGCGACGCCTCAACGCCTTCACAGCCGGCATGTTCGCCCGGCTCACGCAGATCTGCGCCGAGCTCGCCGACGACCGGGGGACCCGGGTGGTCGTCGTGCGCGGCGCCGGCACGGCCTTCGCCGCGGGCAACGACATCGCGATGTTCGCCGGCCGCACCGGCGAGCAGATCATGGCCGACTACGAGACGACCGTCATGGGCATGCTCGACGCGCTCTACGGCCTGCCGCAGCTGACCGTGGCGGCGATCGACGGCGTCTGCGTCGGCGGCGGGCTGGCCGTGGCCACCTGCTGTGACGTGCGCATCGCGACGACGGGCGCCCGCTTCGGCTACCCCATCGCCCGCACCCTCGGCAACGCCCTGAGCACACCCGTGCTCGCCCGCTGCGTCGCGGTCTTCGGCGAGTCGGCGACCCGGGCCATGCTCCTGACGGGCCGCACCATCGACGCCGGCCGCGCCCACGACCTGGGGGCCGTGCTCGAGGTCGCGCGCGACGCCGACGAGCTGGGCGCGCTGGTCGACGAGCTCGCGGCCGGGGCGCTGCGCACAGCCCCCGTGACGATCGAGACGACCAAGCGGCAGCTCGCCCACCTGGCCGCCGCGGCGACCGACCCCGCCTACGACGCCCGCGAGCGGGAGCTGCTGCGGGCCGTCTACGACTCCGGCGGCTTCCGTGAGGGGGTCCGGGCCTTCCTCGCCAAGGAGAAGCCCACCTTCCCGCCCGACCGTCTCGCGGCACGCGCCGACACACCGCCCGGGCCGACCCCGGCGGCACCTCGCGAGGCATGATCACCCCAGACGCCGGTCGGCGCCGTGCATCGGCCCGACCCGAGGAGGAGGACGCATCGATGAGGCTGGGACTGTCGCTGGGCTACTGGGGGGCGCGACCGCCGCAGGGCGTCGACGAACTCGTCAAGACCGCCGCGGAGCTGGGGTATGAGTCGATCTGGACCTCCGAGGCCTACGGCTCGGACGCCCTGACACCGCTGGCCTGGCAGGGCGCCCGCAACCCCGGCCTGCGGCTCGGCACGGCCGTCATGCAACTCTCCGCGCGCACTCCGACGGCGACCGCGATGGCCGCGCTGACCCTCGACCACCTGTCCGGCGGGCGCTTCGTGCTCGGGATCGGCGCCTCCGGGCCCCAGGTCGTCGAGGGCTGGTACGGCCAGCCCTATCCGCGGCCGCTGGCCCGCACCCGCGAATACGTCGCGATCCTGCGGCAGGCCATCGCCCGCGCCGACGTCGAGTTCGACGGCGACCACTTCCAGATCCCGCTGCGCGGCGGCGCCGGCCTCGGCAAGCCTCTGCACGCGACGGTCCACCCGCTGCGGCGCGACCTGCCGATCCTGCTGGCCGCCGAGGGCCCGAAGAACGTGGCGCTCGCCGCCGAGATCGCCGACGGCTGGATCCCGCTCTTCTACGCGCCCGACGACGACGCGACCTACCGGGCCCGGCTCGCCGAGGGCTTCGCTGCCCGCCCGGCCGACGACCCCCGTGACGTCGCCGACTTCGAGGTCGCCTGTCCGGTGCAGGTCGTGCTCGACGACGACGTCGAGGCCGCCGCCGACACGCTGCGCCCGATGATCGCCCTCTACGTCGGAGGAATGGGCGCCCGCGGCGCCAACTTCCACCACGAGGCCATCGCCCGGCTCGGCTTCGAGGCCGAATGCGCGCAGATCCAGGAGGCGTTCCTCGCCGGCCGCCGTCAGGACGCGATCGCCGCCGTGCCGACGCAGATGGTCGACAAGATCGCGCTCATCGGCCCGCGCCAGCGCATCGCGGAGCGCCTCCAGCCGTGGCGGGATTCGCTCGTGACGACCCTGCTCGTCAGCGGTGACGTGCCGGCCCTGCGCGCGCTGGCGCACGTGGTGTGACCGCGGCACCAGCACAGATCGGCTCCCCACGCCAGGCCCAGAGGTCCCGACACTCCCGTCAGTGGAGTGTCACCACCTAGAGTGCCCGTCATGACTGACGCCACCAATCCCACCCTGCGGCTCGACAATGGCGACGAGTTGCCCATCAAGGTGCGGGGATACCAGCTCATGGGCCGCCCGATGCTCAACCGCGGCACCGCCTTCACCCACGACGAACGGCGGGCGCTCGGGCTGACCGGACTGCTGCCACCCGGCTCCAACACGCTGGATTCGCAGGTGCGTCGCGTCTACGCGCAATACCAGGCGCAGGGCGACGATCTCAGCAAGAACGTCTTCCTCACCCAGATGCGCGACCGCAACGAGGTGCTCTTCTACCGGCTGCTCGCCGACCACATCGAGGAGATGCT
Source organism: Kineosphaera sp. (assembly GCA_039812485.1). Taxonomy (GTDB): domain Bacteria; phylum Actinomycetota; class Actinomycetes; order Actinomycetales; family Dermatophilaceae; genus Kineosphaera. Next base: position 8,266 of record JBDIAP010000040.1, on the reverse strand, counting down.
GCCGATCGTCTACACACCGACGATCGGCAAGGCCATCGAGGAATACAGCGACTGGTATTCGCGGCCTCGCGGCGTCTACCTGTCCATCGACCGCCCTGAGGAGATGGAGGAGTCGCTGCGCAACTACGGCCTGGACGCCGACGAGGTCGACCTCGTCGTGGTCACCGACTCCGAGGGCATCCTCGGCATCGGCGACCAGGGCGTCGGCGGCGTCGCGATCACGACCGGCAAGCTGTCCGTCTACACGGCCGCAGCGGGGATCCACCCGCGCCGCGCGATCCCGATCGTCCTCGACGTCGGCACCGACAATCTGCGGCTGCTCAACAACGACAACTACCTCGGTGAGCGGCACGCTCGCGTGCGCGGCGAGCGCTACGACGAGTTCATCGCGCAGTTCGTCGAGGTCGTCACGCGACTCTTCCCGCACGCGCTGCTGCACTGGGAGGACTTCGCGGCCGACAACGCCCACCGCATCCTGTCGACCTACCGCGACCAGTGCTGCACGTTCAACGACGACATCCAGGGCACGGCGGCGGTCGTGCTCGCGGCCGCTCTCGCCGGGGTGCAGCGCACCGGGGGGCGTATGCGCGACCAGCGCGTCGTCGTCTACGGCGCCGGTTCGGCCGGCATCGGCATCGCCGAGGCGATGCGCGACGCGATGGCCAGCGAGGGTCTCGCCCGCGGCGAGGCCGACCGGCGCTTCTGGTGCCTGGGCAGCCGCGGCCTCATCACGCAGGGGATGGGCAGCCGGGTGCGCGACTTCCAGGAGCCGTATGCGCGGCCCGACGACGAGGTCGTCGGCTGGGCCACCGCGGGGCGCATCGGCCTGCTCGAGGTGATCCAACGGGTCAAGCCGACCATCCTCATCGGCACGTCGGCCCACGCGGGCGCCTTCAACGAGCAGGTCGTCAAGGAGATGGCCAAGCACGCCCCGCGGCCGATCATCATGCCGCTGTCGAACCCGACGCCCCGCGCCGAGGCCAAGCCCGCCGACATCATCGCGTGGACCGAAGGGCGCGCGCTCATCGCGACGGGGTCGCCGTTCGCGCCGGTGCGCTACGGCGACGTCACCCACACGATCGCCCAGGCCAACAACGCGCTCGTCTTCCCCGGCCTCGGCCTCGGCGTCGCCGTCTGCAAGGCCAGCAGGGTCTCCGACGGCATGATCGCCGCCTCCGCGCGGGCCGTCGCCGAGCTGGCGCAGGACAACACCCCCGGCGCCCCGCTGCTGCCGTCGGTCAACGAGCTGCGCACCGTGTCCGCCGCCGTGGCGCTCGCCGTGTGCCAGGCCGCCCGCGACGAGGGCCTGGCCCAGGTCGAGCTCACCGACCCCGTGCAGCAGGTCTTCGCCCAGATGTGGCGGCCGACCTACGCCCAGGTCGTCCTGTAGCAGGTCCGCTCGCCGACGCCGGTGCCCGGAGACTCCTCCGGCCGCCGGCGTCGTCGCGTGCGCACCCCGATCACGACGCCGCACCCACCGCGTAGGCGTGGCGTACCCTACGTGGGCCAGCGGCCGACCCGCTGCGCTGTCTGACGATCCGCTCTCCTGGAGGAGTGCCCGTGAGCACTGGACAGGCGTCCGCCGGCCCCGCCCCGACCAGCCCGGCGAGCCGCTCCGCGCGGCTGGACCGGCTGCCCTTCACCCGCGCGCACCGGCGGCTGCTCGTCGGCTCCGGCGTCGGTTGGGCACTCGACGCCATGGATGTCGGGCTCATCTCGTTCGTCATGCTGGCGCTGGCCAAGCAGTGGCACCTCGACGCGACGACGCTGAGCTGGATCGGCTCGATCGGCTTCGTCGGCATGGCGATCGGCGCGAGCGTCGGTGGCCTGCTCGCCGACCGGATCGGGCGCCGCCAGGTCTTCGCGGTGACGCTGCTCGTCTACGGCATCGCGACGGGCGCCTCGGCGCTGGCCGGCTCGGTCGCGGCGCTCATCGCCCTGCGCTTCGTCGTCGGCCTGGGCCTGGGCGCCGAGCTGCCCGTCGCCTCGACGCTGGTCAGTGAATACTCGCCGCGGGCGATCCGGGGGCGGATGGTCGTCGCGCTGGAGTCGTTCTGGGCGGTCGGCTGGATCCTCGCGGCGCTCATCGGCTACCTCGTCGTGCCCGCGTCGCCCGACGGGTGGCGCTGGGCCCTGGCCGTCGGGGTCGTCCCGACGCTCTACGCCGCCTATGTGCGGTTCGGGCTGCCGGAGTCGGTGCGCTTCCTCGAGAGCCGCGGCCGGCACGCCGAGGCCGAGGCCGCGGTGCGCACGTTCGAGGCGTCCCCGGCGGTGTTCGCCGGCTCGCAGGCCCGAGCGGGCGCGCGGCCTGCCACCTCAGACGGGGCCGGCGCGGCTGCCGCGGAGCCCCCACCGGCGGCTGCTGTCGGCCCCGGCCGCCTCTGGGGACCCGGGTGCCGCCGCCGCACGGCCGCGCTGTGGACCGTGTGGTTCATGGTCAACCTGTCCTATTACGGCGCGTTCATCTGGCTGCCGAACCTCATCTTCGCCCAGGGCTTCTCGCTCGTGAAGTCGATGGAATACACGCTGGTCATCACGCTGGCGCAGCTGCCCGGCTACGCGCTGGCGGCGTGGCTCATCGAGGTCTGGGGGCGGCGTGCGACGTTGGCGACGTTCCTGCTCGGGTCTGCGCTCGCCGCCGGGGCCTTCGGCCTGGCCGACACCGCGACGACGATCATCGTCGTCGGCATGTGCCTGTCGTTCTTCAACCTCGGGGCGTGGGGGGCTCTCTACGCGGTGTCACCGGAGATCTACCCGACGGCGATCCGCGGGGCGGGCACCGGCGCGGCCGCGGCCTTCGGCCGGATCGCCAGCATCATCGCCCCGCTCTCCGTGCCGTACCTGCTGGGCGCGGGCGGCCAGCCGCTCGTCTTCGCGGTCTTCGGCGCGGCGTTCGCGGTGGCCGCGCTGGCAGCTCTCGCCCTTCCGGAGTGGAAGGACCGCCCGCTGGAAGAAGCCGCCCCCGGCACCTGACGCCCCCGGCACCTGACGCACAGCCCGGCGCCCGACCCACGACATACGTCGAGGGCTGGGGTTCCTGTCGAGATCACGTGCTCCTGCACTGAACTCGGCGCGAACCCCAGCCCTCGACCGATGCGAGCGAGCGGGAGGCGGACCGCCCGCCGCGCTACAAGGCCGCGACGATGTCGTTGACGCGGTCCTTGGCGTCGCCGAAGAGCATCGCGGTGTTGTCGCGGAAGAAGAGCGGGTTCTGCACGCCCGCGTAGCCGGTGTTCATCGACCGCTTGAAGACGACGACTTCGTTGGCGTCCCACACGTGCAGCACCGGCATGCCCGCGATGGGGCTGCTCGGGTCCTCCGCCGCGGCCGGGTTGACCGTGTCGTTGGCGCCGATGACGAGCACGACGTCGGTGTCGTCGAAGTCGTCGTTGATCTCGTCCATCTCGAGCACGATGTCGTAGGGCACCTTCGCCTCGGCGAGCAACACGTTCATGTGCCCCGGCAGGCGGCCCGCGACGGGGTGGATGCCGAAGCGCACGTTGACGCCCTTCTCGCGCAGCTTCTCCGTGAGCGTCGCGACCGCGGCCTGGGCCTGCGCGACGGCCATCCCGTAGCCGGGGGTGATGATGACGTTCGACGCGTTGGCCAGCGACTCGGCCACCTCGGTGGCGGTCGTCTCGCGGTGCTCGCCGTAGTCCTTGGCCTCGCCGGTCACCGCACCGTCGGAGCCGAAGCCGCCGGCGATGACGTTGATGAACGAGCGGTTCATGCCCTTGCACATGATGTAGGAGAGGTAGGCACCCGAGGAGCCGACGAGCGCGCCGGTGACGATGAGCAGGTCCTCGTTGAGCATGAAGCCCGCGGCCGCGGCGGCCCATCCGGAGTAGCTGTTGAGCATCGAGATGACCACCGGCATGTCGCCGCCGCCGATCGCGGCGACGAGGTGCGCGCCGAGAGCGAGCGCGATGATCGTCATGACGAGCAGCGGCAGCGGGTGCTCGGTCTGCACGTAGAGCACGCCGAGGACGACGCAGACGAGGATCGCTGCCAGGTTGATGAGGTTGTGCTTGGGCAGGTTGAGCGGCGCCGACTTCATGCGGGCCGACAGCTTGAGGAAGGCGATGACCGACCCGGTGAGGGTCACCGCGCCGATGAAGATGCCGACGAAGACCTCGCCGGCGTGCACACCGATCATCCCCTCACTCGCCAGCAGCAGGCGCGTCGCCGGCTCCTGGGCCTCGATGGAGGAGTTGAATCCGACGAGCACCGCCGACAGACCGACGAAACTGTGCAGCAGCGCGATGAGCTCGGGCATGCCGGTCATCTGCACGCGCAGCGCGAGCCGCACGCCGATCGCGGCGCCGATCGCCATGGCGATGATGAGGAGCCCGAGTCCTCCGACGCCGCCGACCGCCGTCGCGGCCAGGAGCGTGGCGAAGAGGGCCAGCGCCATGCCGACGATGCCGAAGGCGTTGCCGGCCTTGGCCGTCTCGTGCTTGGAGAGCCCGGCGAGGGCCAGGATGAACAGCAGCGCCGCGACGATATAGGCGGCCTGCACGAACGTGAGGGTCATCTGCTCAGCCCTTCGTGAACATCGCCAGCATGCGCTGGGTGACGGTGAATCCACCGAAGACGTTGATGCTCGCCACGAGGATCGCGATGAACGCGATGACGAGCACGACCGGGTGGCTGGATCCGACCTGGAGCATCGCGCCGACGATGATGATGCCCGAGATCGCGTTGGTCACCGACATGAGCGGCGTGTGCAGGGCGTGGTGGACCGCCCCGATGACATAGAAACCGATGACGACCGACAGCATGAACACGGTGAAGTGCCCGAGGAACGCCGGCGGGCTGATCGAGGCGAGGGCCAGGAAGACGACCGACCCGACGCCGAGCGCGATCGCCTTGGTGCGGGCGGAGACCGGCTTCTTGGGCTCCTTCGGCTCCGCCGCCGCGACCGCCGTAGACGGGGCCGCGGCCGACACCTGCACCGGCGGCGGCGGCCACAGGAGCTCGCCGTCGAGCACGACGGTCATGCCGCGCTGCACGACGTCGTTCATGTCGAGGACCAGGCGCCCGTCCTTCTCCGGCGTCAGGAGCGTCAGGAGGTTGACGACGTTCGTGCCGTAGAGCTGGCTCGCCTGCGCGGGGAGCCGGCCGGCGAGATCGGTGTAGCCGATGATCGTCACGCCGTTCGGGGTCACGACCTTCTCGTCGGCGACCGCCCCGGCGACGTTGCCGCCCTGACCGGCGGCCATGTCGACGATGACGCTGCCGGGCTTCATGCTCGCGACCATGTCCTCGGTGATGATCCGCGGTGCCGGCCGTCCCGGGATGAGGGCCGTCGTGATGATGATGTCGACGTCCTTGCACTGCTCGCGATACATCTGCGCGGCCTTGGCCTCGTAGTCGGCCGACGTCTCCTTGGCGTAGCCGTCCGAGGAGACCTGGGCCGCGTCGTCCTCGACGGCGAGGAACTCGGCGCCCATCGAGCCGACCTGCTCCGCGACCTCGGGCCGCGGGTCGGTGGCGCGCACGATGGCGCCGAGGCTGCCGGCGGCGCCGATCGCGGCGAGGCCGGCGACACCGGCTCCGACGACGAGCACCTTGGCCGGGGGCACCTTGCCGGCCGCCGTGACCTGGCCCGTGAAGAGGCGGCCGAAGTCGTGGGCGGCCTCGACGACCGCCCGGTAGCCGGCGATGTTGGCCATCGAGCTGAGCACGTCCATCGACTGCGCGCGCGAGATGCGCGGCACCGCGTCCATCGCCATGGCGGTGATCGGACGCTCCGCGAGACGCGCCACGAGTTCCGGCCGCAACGCCGGCTGCAGCAAGGAGATGAGCGTCGCCCCCTCGTGCAGGGCCTCGATCTCCTCGTCGTTCGGCGGCTCGATCTTGATGACGACGTCGGCGTTCCAGACGTCCTGCGTGGAGCCGACTCGTGCGCCGGCTCCCTCGTAGGCCGAGTCGGGGATCGTCGATCGCTCACCGGCTCCGGCTTCGACGACGACGTCGTAGCCGAGTTTGCGCAGCTTCTCGACCGTCGGGGGCGTCGCCGCGACGCGCGTCTCGCCCGGCCTGGTCTCTTGAGGTACGCCGATTAGCACGCCTGCCTCCTTGGGGGACATGTCTGTGGGGCGACGACGACGGCGGGCCGACGCGTCGGGTGGCTCGAGCCGCAGGTCCGCCTACGGGTCGGCTGGTCACCTCGGGACCCGGTCGGCAGGCAGCGGAAGCCGCAGGTGAAACCTACCGTGCGCGTCGGCCTGCCGGGCAACACCCGGTGGACGGATCGACCGCGCAGGTGTAGATGCCCTACGATCGTGCCCGACCTGAACGGCGTTCAGCCGCCGTTCGCCGAGGCCGTCACTGCTCTCTCTCGTCACTACCTCCCGGAGGAACCCGCCATGTCGGCACCCCAGCGCGAGTCGGCTCGCGCAGACGTCCGCGGCAGCCGCGAGGGTCGGGACCGCACCCTCAGCGCCCGCGACCTCTCGCTCATCGCCGTGTTCACGGCCTTCATCGTCGTGCTCGGGCTGCCCGGGGCGCTCTTCACGGGCAGCGGGGTGCCGATCACGCTGCAGTCCCTCGGCATCATGCTCGCCGGCTCCCTGCTGGGCTGGCGGCGGGGCGCCCTCGCCACGCTCGCCTTCGTCGCCCTCGTCGCGGTGGGGCTGCCGGTGCTCGCAGGCGGCCGCGGTGGCCTGGGCATCTTCGCCGGTCCAACGGTCGGCTACCTCATCAGCTATCCCATCGCCTCCGGCATCATCGGCTACCTCCTCGAGCGGGCCCGCCGGCTCAACGGCATCACCGTGTTCGCCGCGACCGTCCTCGGCGGCATCGTCGTCATCCACGCCTTCGGCATCGTCGGCATGATGTGGCGCGCGCACCTGAGCCTGCAGGCGGCGATCGTCGCCGACGCGGTCTTCATCCCGGGCGACCTCATCAAGGCGGCCATCGCCACCGTGGTCTCGCTCGCGGTCTACCGGGCGATGCCCGACCTGCTGCCTCGCCGGTCGCGGGCTTGAGCCGAGCCGGAGCCGTCAGGGGCCCTGCGGCCGCTGCGCACGCCGTGGGGGCCGCCGTGGTCGTCGAGGAGAGAGCACCGCGGCGGCTCTTCGACGCGTTCCAGCGGGCTCTGCGCGAGGGGCGCCCGGTCGCCGTGCTCGACGGGCGCTGGCCGCCGACGCTGCGCGCCCAGGCTCGCGAGCTCGTCGCCCGGGCCCAGGGCCTGCGACCCCGCGATCTCGTCGTCTTCACCTCCGGCAGCGGTGGGCGCCCCCGCGCCGTGCACCGCGGTCTGGCGTCGTGGACCGACAGCGTCGAACCCTTCGCGCAGATCCTCGACCTGCGCGCCGACGACGTCACCTGGCTGCCCGGGCATCCCGTCGCGACCGCGTCGCTCTTCGCCGCCTGGCACGCGCAGCGGCTGGGTCTGCCCGCCCGGTTCGCCGGCGAGGAGCGCCGCGACGCGACCGTCGTGCACGCCGTGCCCTCGCTCGTGCCGGGACTGCTCCGAGCCCGGCGGGAGGGGGGACTGCCGCGGTTGCGGCTCGTCGTGACCGTCGGGGACCGCGTGCCCGACTCGCTGGCCGCGCAGTGCGCCGCGCACGGGGTGCGGCTCGTCGCCTACTACGGGGCGGCGGAGCTGGCGTTCGTCGCGATCCGCGACGACGACCGACCCGGCTATCGACCCTTCCCCGGGGTCGATCTCGCCGTGCGCGACGGGCTGCTGTGGAGCCGGTCGCCCTATCAGGCCCATGGCTACCTCGACGCGGCCGACCCGGGGAGCGGGCGCGGCGGGCCGCTGCGCCGCGACGCCGACGGGTGGGCGAGCGTCGGCGACCACGCCCGCATCGTCGGGTCCGACCGGTCCGGTCCGCGCGTCGAGATCCTCGGCCGGGCCGACGCGGCCGTCACCGTCAGCGGTCACACGGTGCTCGTCGAGGACGTCGAGGCCGTGCTGCGCGAGGTCGAGGGCGTCGACGACGTCGTCGTGACCGGCGTCCCGGACCGGGTGCACGGGCAACGGCTCGTCGCCCTCTGGTCCGGTAGCGCGACCGCGCCCCTCGCGCGGGCGGCCGCCACGCTGCCGACCCCGGCCCGCCCCCGCTCGCGACACCACGTCGCGGAGCTGCCCCGCACGAGCTTCGGCAAGCCCGACCGGGCGGCCGCTCGCCGTCTCGCCGAACGGCTGCAGGCCGACGGCGCCGCATCGCCGCGGCAGGCAGTGTCGCCGCAGGTCGCCGCGCCGCAGGGCGCCGCGCGGCAGGTCGCCGCGCGGCAGGTCGCCGCTCCGCAG
>JBDIAP010000039.1:0-25705 GCA_039812485.1 Kineosphaera sp. | reverse complement strand
CTAGCTGCGACCCGGCGGGCGACGCCGCGTCACGCCCGCCGGGTCGGCGTCAGGCCAGGTCCCAGTCGGGTCGGAAGGGGTAGAAGCCCTCGCCGTCGGGCCCGGGCCGGGTGAAGAGGAACTGGTGCACCTGCAGCCAGTTGAGCTCGAACGCCAGCCGCGACCCGGCCATGTAGAGCCCGTAGACCTTCGCCGTCGGCAGCCCGACGAGGTCGACGCACTCGTCCCAGTGCTGCACGAGGTTGGCGTTCCAACCGGCGAGCGTCAACGGGTAGGAGGGGCGCAGGTTCTCCTCGTTCTGCAGCTCCAGGCCCTCATCGCACGCGGCGCTGATGACCGCGCCTGGCGCGGCGAGCTCGCCATCGGGGAAGACGTAACGGTCGGTGAACGGCTCGGGCTTGTGGGTCGCCGTGCCGTCGGCCCGCGTGATCGAGTGCGTCAGCAGCCGCCCGCCGGGCCGCAGTCGATCGCGCAGCTCGGCGAAGTAGGTCGGGTAGTTGCGCACCCCGATGTGCTCGAGCATGCCGATCGAGCTGATCGCGTCGAAGTGCTCGTGCGGCATCGCCCGGTAGTCCATGAGCCGCACGCTCGCGCGGTCGGTCAGGCCCTCGCGGGCGAGCATCGCCTCGATCCACTCGGCCTGGTAGCCCGACAGCGTCACCCCGACGACCTCGACGCCGTGGTGCTTGGCGGCGCGCCGCATCATGCCGCCCCAGCCGCAACCGACGTCGAGCAGCCGCATGCCCGGCCGCAGCCCGAGCTTGCGGCAGACCAGCTCGAACTTACGCTCCTGCGCGTCCTCGAGGCTGTCGTCGGGCGAGGTGAAGACCCCGCACGTGTAGGCCATCGACGGACCGAGCACCCGCTCGAAGAAGTCGTTGTCGAGGTCGTAGTGAGCCCGCACCGCGGCCGCGCGGCGCCCGGCCGGCTCCCGCAGGCTCTCCAGGGCCCGCCGCCAGCGCGGCAGCGACTCGATCGGCGGCGGCGGGGGCGGGGTGAACGCTCGCCAGCCGAGGCCCCGCACGAGGTCGGCGACCTGTCGCGGCGAGGGCTTGGCGAGTTCGGTCTGCGTCTTCAGCGCCCGGAACAGCTCGTAGGGGTCGCCGGGGTGCACGCCCTCGAGCTGCACGTCGTCGGCGAGATAGGCGCGCGCGAGCCCGAGGTCGCCGGGCGCCGAGAGGATGTAGCGCAGCCCGCGCGGCGAGGTGATGTGCACGTGGATGTCGGCGTCGGGCCGGCCGGTCGCGCTGCCGTCGTAGGCGGTGATCCGCACCGGTAGCTCGCCGGCCGCGAGCGAGCCCAGGGCCTCGCCGATCGTGAGCCGGGCCCGCGCAGGCGTGACGGACGGCGTCGACGGGGCGGCCGCGGGCGGTGGGGTGTGCGGGACAGGGTGGGATGGGGGCGTCGGCGCGGGGGCAGGACGGCCGGTCGTCAGGTTGGTCATCGCGGTTCCTTCGTCGCGTGGTTCCCAGGAACGCTCACGCTAGTCCCGGGGCCGACCGACCCACGAGCGGGTGACGGCACCTCACCCGCGCGGCGCGGGAAAACCCCTGGGCGCACGCTCGGCCGCATGTCAGGCTGGTGCCTCGACCGCGACCCGTCCGGGCGCGGCACCCGCCGGCACAGGAGGACACGATGACCGCAGGCAAGGCCAAGGGCGGCTCCGGCTCCGCGGGGCCCGACGAGGAGACCAAGCGCAAGTTCCGGGAGGCGTTGGACCGCAAGCAGGCCCACGCCGGCAAGGACGTCTCCGACCACACCGCCCACAGCAAGGCACACGGCGCGCACGGCCCGGAGAGCAGCGCGACGCAGCAGATGTTCCGGCGCAAGTCCGGGGGGTGAGCACGGCCAGTCGCCTGGAAATATCCGCAGGCGAGGCATTGTCATAGGGGTTGTCACCCTCCGGATGCCCGGTGGTCGACGTCAGGTGGCGGTCGACGCCAGGTGGCGTGGCCGTGGGCGCCGACACGCCCTGCGCCGAAAGGTCCCTCGATGCCTGTCCACCCCGATCGTCCGAAGCAGCCGGATCAGATCTGGTCCGACCTCCTACGTCGCCTCGGGGAGGGGGAGGGCCAGGTCGTCGTGCCGGCGCCCGGCGGGGGGCCCGGCTATTGGGCGGGGGCGGCGTCGGCGGTGCGCTGCCGGGACGCGATCTACCTGGCCTATCGCGCCCGAGTCCCCCTTGAGGTAGGTCGGGGGGTGACCACGGTCGTCGCGCGCTCGCACGACGGCGCGACGTTCGAGACGGTCGCCGAGGTGCACCGCGCCGACTTCGGGGCGGAGTCGTTCGAGCGACCCGTGCTCGTCGCGCTGCCCGACGGCGGGTGGCGGCTCTACCTGTCGTGCGCGACCCCGGACTCCAAGGACTGGTGGATCGACTCGCTGAGCGCGGATCGAGTCGAGGACCTGGTGCGGGGGCGTCGGCAGCGGGTCGAGATCGACCTGGCCGGCGTCGCCGTCAAGGATCCGGTGATCCGGTGGTCCCCCGACGCGGGCTGGCAGATGTGGGTGTGCTGCCATCCGCTCGACGTGCCGGGCGCGGAGGACCGCATGTGGACCGCCTACGCGACGAGTGCGGACGGGCTGACCTGGCGCCACCACGGACCGGTGCTGCGCGGCCGCGAGGGGCACTGGGACGCCCGCGGCGCACGGGTCACGACGATCCTGTCCGACGACCCCTTCGACGTGCTCTATGACGGGCGCGCCGACGCGGCGTCGAACTGGTTCGAGACCACCGGCGTCGCGCGGCGACACGGCGATCAGCTCGTGCCGTTGGACACGCCGCCGGTGCGGTCGGTGCACGCCGACGGGGCGCTGCGATATGCCAGCGCCGTGGTCGGTCCGGACGGCCGGCCCCGCCTCTACGTCGAGCGCGCCCGCCCCGACGGCGCCCACGACCTCGTCGTGCTCGCGGCCTGAGCGCCGCGACACGCGCCGACGGGCCGGCTCTCATCGTGACGATGAGGGCTGGCCCGTCGGTGCCGGGGCCCGTCAGGGCGCCGGCTCGACCGTCCGCGAACGCTCCAGGTAGGAGCCCCGATCGGCCGTGGAGCGCCACCCTTCGAGGTCGAGCCCGGTGAGCGACTCGAGCAGGCGGATGTCGCGCTCGAAGTAGTCGAGCAGCCGCTCGCGGCACGCCGGGGTGAGCTTGGGCCGGGGCACGTCACCGCGCTGCCGGTAGCCGATGAGCGGCCGGCTGGCCCGCCGCCACACCTGCGGCGGGGCGTAGGCACCCGCGGCCGCGCCTGCGCGGATCACCGTGCCCAGGGCGCTGGTCAGCAGGCCGGGTTCGGCGAACGTGCGCGTGTTGTTGGCGGGCACGGTCGAGATCAGCCCGGTCTCGATGCCCAGGTGCCGGCACACCGCGTCGAGCGTGGCGGCCGGCTCGTCGATGAGCGAGGCGAAGCGCAGCACGAGCACCCGCTGCGGGTCGACGAGCGAGTAGAGGTCGCGCAGCTGCTCGCCGTAGCGGCCCAGGTCGCCGTAGCGCCAGAACGGCGCATACCCCCGGTCGACCCGCTCGGCCTCGGCGGCGAAGGCCGTGAGGAAGTCGGCCTCGGGCTCCAGCCCGTCGACCCACAGGTGCATCCAGTTGGAATAGGCCCGGTCGATGGGGTCGCGGACGATCGCGATGAGCTTGACGTCGGGCAGCTGCTCGGCGATGCGCCGCTTGGCGCCCTTGCTCCACAGGTAGAAGGGGGTGCTCTCGCCGCGCAGCGTCCCCTCGGGAGCGGCGGCGAAGAGGGCCTCGTAGTCGCGCCGCCGCCAGACCCACTCCTGCTGGCTGTGCGCGTCGCCCGGCCCGCAGTAGGCGGGCGGTGGCGCGTCCTCGCACATGAAGTACTTAGGCTCTTTCTCGTACGGTCGCGCGCCCGAGGGCACGTGCACCTGCGGGTGCGCGCGCAGCGCCTCGTGCAGTGCGCTCGTGCCGGCCTTCGGGGCGCCGATGACGAGGAAGTCGGGCAGATGCGGGCGGGACGCGTCGCGGGTGCTGTCGAGGGTCTGGTCACGCGTCATGGCAGCGGCTCCGACGAGGTCGAACGGCCGACTCCACGGGCGGTGGCGGCACACGACAGGACCGCTCTCGAAGTTATCGATATCACAACAGCACCTTATACAAGGTGGAGTGACGGCCTCGCGCTCGAGACGACGAATGCCCACCCCAGGACCTTGCGCAAACGCCGGGGCCGCGCGCCGACGCCGCGTCGAGAGGCGCGGCCCGCGGACGCCTCCCAGTCAGTGCGTCAGCGCCCAGTTGCGCGCCCCCGGCAGCGTCGCGAAGGTGCCGTAGCGCCCCCCGGCGCCGTTGCACACGTCCCAGCGCGCGCGCAGCTTCGAGCGGTTGCGGCGGTGCACGACATACGTGCGGCCGCTCGCGCTGGTCGTGATGACGAAGGTGTCCGCGTCGATCCTCTTCATGGCCTGCTCCCCGATCCCCTGGACGGCCCCCGGGGCCCGTCCTTCCGGTCTGCCCCTGGCGCCCGGTGCGCCGTTCGCACCGTTGCCTTCTCATCGGTGTCGGACGTCCGACCTGAAGGAGAATCCGCGCACTTTCTTGGTCGGGTGTTCTGGACGCTCGGTCGCGCACTGCCGCGCCGGTGAGGATTGCCACTCCTTGCCCAAGACGCGGCTCGGCGTTGGGGGCCGCGGGCCTGGCTCTCTAGCATGGGCGGGTGGATTGGACCGACTACGACGCAGCCCTGTTCGATCTCGACGGGGTCCTCACGCCGACCGCGCAGGTGCACATGAGCGCCTGGGAGCGGATGTTCACCGACTACCTCGCCTCGCGGGACGACGCGGGCGAGCTGACGCCCTACCGGGAGTCGGACTACTTCGACTACATCGACGGCAAGCCCCGGTATGACGGGGTGCGGGCCTTCCTCGCCTCGCGCGGCATCGAGCTGCCCGAGGGCGACCCGAGCGACAGCACCGACCAGCTCACCGTGTGCGGGCTGGGCAACCGCAAGAACGACGCCTTCAACGCGGTGCTCGCCGCCGACGGTGTCGCGCCCTATGCCGGGTCGGTGGCCCTGCTCGACGCGCTGCCCGAGCACGTGCAGGTCGCGGTCGTCTCCTCCTCCAAGAACGCGCCGGCGGTGCTCGCGGCGGCCGGGATCGCCGACCGCTTCGGGGTCGTCGTCGACGGCCAGGTGGCCGCCTCCGAGGGACTGCCGGGCAAGCCGGCGCCCGACACGTTCTGGCGGGCGGCCGACCGACTCGACGTGCCGCACGACCGCGCGGTCGTCATCGAGGACGCCCACTCCGGCGTGCAGGCAGGTGCCGCAGGCGGATTCGGCCTCGTCGTCGGCGTGGACCGCGGCGCCGGAGCCGATGAGCTGCTCGCGTCGGGCGCCGACGTCGTCGTCTCCGACCTCGCGGAACTCATCCCATGACCGCCCGCAGGACCGCCCGCGACGCCCTGCGCGATCACGGCACCTACGACCCCATCGACCGGCACCGCTTCCCCGCCGACCCGTGGCGGCTCGTCGAGACGTGGCCGTCCAACGACGACCTCGGCGTCACCGAGACGCTCTTCGCGGTCGGCAACGGCTACCTCGGCATGCGCGCCAATCCGCCCGAGGGCCGCGACGCGCACGTGCACGGCACCTTCGTCAACGGCTTCCACGAGACGTGGCCGATCCGGCACGCCGAGGCCGCCTTCGGCTTCGCCAAGACCGGCCAGACGATCGTCAACGTGCCCGACGCCAAGCTCATGAAGCTCTACATCGACGACGAGCCGCTGCTGCTGGCGACGGCCGACATCGACTCCTACGAGCGGGCGCTGGACTTCCGCGACGGCACCTTGCGCCGCGACCTCGTGTGGCGCACCCCGTCGGGCAAGACCGTGCAGGTGCGCACGAGCCGCATGGTGAGCTTCACCGAGCGGCACCTGGCGCTGCTGACCATCGAGGTGACGATGCTCGAGGGCGACGCCCCGGTCGTCATCTCCAGCCAGATCCTCAACCGCCAGGACGGCTTCGACGAATACCACGTCAAGCGCGAGTCGATGGGTGAGGGCTTCGACCCCCGCAAGGCCGCCGCGTTCACCGAGCGGGTGCTCGAGCCGCGCGGCAACTGGCACTCCGATCGGCGCATGATCCTCGGCTACCGCTGCGCCGACTCACGCATGACGCTCGCCGTCGGCGCCGATCACACGATCACGACCGACAACGACTTCGAGGACCTCATCGCGACCGAGGCCGACCTCGGCAAACGCGTCTTCCGCATCGACGCCAAAGAGGGCAAGTCGATCTTCATCACGAAGGCGGTCGCCTACCACACCTCGCGCGGCGTGCCCGTGCGCGAGCTCTTCGACCGCTGCCGGCGCACGCTCGACCGGGTGCGCTCCGACGGGGTGCAGCACTACCACGAGGAGCAGGCCCGCTGGCTCGAGCGCTACTGGCGCAGTTGCGACGTCGAGATCGAGGGCCAGCCGGCCGTGCAGCAGGCGGTGCGCTGGAACCTCTTCCAGCTCGCCCAGGCCAGCGCCCGCTCCGACCAACTCGGGGTGCCCGCCAAGGGGGTCACGGGGTCGGGCTACGAGGGGCACTACTTCTGGGACACCGAGATCTATGTCGTGCCGTTCCTCTCCTACACCAACCCGGCGATCGCCCGGAACCTCCTGCGCTTCCGCGTCAACATGCTCGACCACGCGCGGGCGCGGGCGCGGGACCTCGCGCAGCGGGGGGCGCTCTACCCGTGGCGCACGATCAACGGGGAGGAGGCGTCGGCCTACTACGCGGCGGGGACCGCGCAATATCACATCGACGCCGACGTCGCCTATGCCCTCAACCGCTACGTCGAGACGACGGGCGACGACGCGTTCATGCTGCGGCACGGCGCCGAGGTGCTCGTCGAGACCGCGCGCATGTGGGCCGACCTGGGCTTCTGGCACGTCAACGACGTACGTTCGTTCAACATCCACGGCGTGACCGGGCCCGACGAATACACGACCGTCGTCAACAACAACCTCTTCACCAACGTCATGGCCCGCTTCAATCTCGAGCTCGCGGCGCGCACGCTGCGGGCGATGCGGGAGGTCGACCCCGCTGCCTACGGGCGGCTGGCCTCGCGGCTCGCGCTCGATCCGGCGGAGATCGACGACTGGCAGGAGTGCGCCGACCGCATGCGCATCCCCTTCGACGCGACGCTGGGCATCCACCCCCAGGACGAGCACTTCCTCGACCGCGAGATGTGGGATCTCACGCAGACGCCCGCGTCGCAGCGGCCGCTGCTGCTGCACTTCCACCCGCTGGTCATCTACCGCTTCCAGGTGCTCAAGCAGGCCGACGTCGTGCTCGCGATGTTCCTGCAGGGCAACCGCTTCACGCCCGAGCAGAAGCAGGCCAACTTCGAATACTACGACCCGATCACGACCGGTGACTCGACGCTGTCGGCCGTCGTGCAGTCGATCATCGCCTCGGAGGTGGGGCACCACCTCGCGGCCCTCGCCTACTTCCTCGACGGCCTCTATGTCGACCTCGCCGACCTGCACCGCAACACGAGCGACGGAGTGCACATCGCCTCGGCCGGCGGGGTGTGGAACGCGCTCGTCTACGGCTTCGGGGGGCTGCGCGACCAGAACAACTCCCTCTGTTTCGACCCGCGGCTGCCGGTGGAATGGCCGCGGCTGACGTTCCGGCTGACCCGGCACGGCAGCCGGGTCGTCGTCGAGCTCACGCAGGAGCAGATGACGTTCACGCTGGCCGAGGGCCCGCCGCTGACGGTGTCGGTGCGCGGCGAGGAGCACCTCGTGACGCCGGACGCGCCGGTGACGGTGGCCCTGGCCGACCAGGGGCCGCGGCGCACCGATCGGCTCAGCCTCACGCCGCTCGTCGGCGCGATGCGCGACGACGGCAGCGTCATCACCGCCGGCATCCCGACGATCCCGGACGACACACTCATCACCTGATCTCCGGCTCGGCCCACCAGCCGGTAGGACGACCCTGCCCACCGGGCACGGTCGCCGCCGGCATGCCTGCGGGCGGCCGGCCGCAGGCCTGCCGATGATCCGGACTGGCCGCGGGCAGCGTTGCGGAGCAAGATGATTGGCACCCCGGTCGCCGTTGGTCACGACGCGCGCGCGGGGTCGCGGCGATGTCGCCCGACGTTCACCGGGTGGTCGTCCGGGGGCATCGTCCGGTTCAGCGGGGCGCACCACGTTGGCGTGCAGGCGTGCCACCTCCTCGCCCCGCGCACGCTGCCCGTCCTCGATCGCTCGCCCCAGTCCCCCTCCGGAGGCCCCCGTGTCGACCACCCCCACGTCCGACTCGCCGACCCGCGCCCTGTTGAGCCTGCTCCCCGTGCGCGCGCACGCCGGTGGGCGCAGCGCGATGACCTGTCGGCACCGGTGCGGCGACGCCTGCAGCCGCGCTGACGGCAACACCAGCGACAACGACTACTTCGGCGACATCGTCGCCGGCGCCCTGTCGCGGCGCCGGTTCCTGCACGCCTCCGGCGGCGCGGCGGCCGCGGCGGGACTGGGCCTGTGGGTGGCCCGGCCGGCGGCCGCCGAGGCGCCTGCTGCTGCGGCCGGTGGCGCCCCCGAGGGCGCGGGCCTGGCCGCCGCCGGCGGACCGGGACACCGCCGCCCCGACACGACGCTGTGGCCCCGCGGCTTCGAGGGCATCAAGCCGGTCGCGTCGACCACCGACTCCGTCACCGTGCCCAAGGGCTGGACGTGGAAGCCGGTGATCAGCTGGGGCGATCCGCTCTTCGACGGGGCTCCCGGCTTCGACATCGACGAGCAGAGCGCCGCCGCGCAGGCCCAGCAGTTCGGCTACAACAACGACTACACGACGCTCATGATGAGCAGCCCGACCCGGGCGCTGCTCGTGTGCAACCACGAGTACACCAACGACGAGCTGATGTTCCGCATCACGGACTCCAAGGACCTCTCGGTCGAGCAGCTGCGCACGATCATGGCCGCCCACGGCATGTCGGTCGTCGACGTCACGCGGCGCAACCCGCTGAGCCCGTGGCGCTACCGCAAGGGCGGATCGCACAACCGGCGCATCCACGCGCACACGCCCTTCGCGGTGACCGGCCGGGCGGCGGGCAGCGACCTGCTGAAGACCTCGGCCGACCCGACCGGGCGGCGCGTGCTCGGCACCCTCAACAATTGCGCCGGCGGCACGACGCCGTGGGGCACGGTGCTCTCGGGCGAGGAGAACGTCGACCAGTACTTCAACGCGACGAACGCCCCGAAGGACCGGCTCGAGACGCTCAAGCGCTACACGACCGACACGGCCGGCCGCGGCTGGGAGCGCGCCGACACGCGCTTCGACGTCGGGGCCGAACCCAACGAGCCGCACCGCTTCGGCTGGGTCGTCGAGATCGACCCGCACGACCCCGACTCGACGCCGCGCAAGCACACGAGCCTGGGCCGCTTCAAGCACGAGGGCGCGACGGTGGCGATCGACCCCGACGGCACGGTGTCGGTCTACAGCGGGGACGACTCGCGTTTCGAATACCTCTACAAGTTCGTGTCGCACCGCAAGCACCGGGCCGGCAGCTCGCGCTGGGCGCGGCGGCACAACCTGGAGCTACTCACCTCCGGCGACCTCTTCGTCGCGAAGTTCACCGGCGACGGCGCCACGGACGGCGTGCACGACGGCACGGGTGCGTGGTTGCCGCTCGTCGTCGACGGGAAGTCGGCGATCACGGGCATGAGCGTGCCGGAGGTGCTCGTCTTCACGCGCATCGCCGCCGACAAGGCCGGCGCGACGAAGATGGACCGGCCCGAGGACGTCGAGCCCAACCCGGTCAACGGTCGGGTCTACGTGGCCTGCACGAACAACACCAAGCGCACGCCCGCGCAGGTGGACGAGGCCAACCCGCGTCCGGAGAACAAGCACGGGCACATCGTCGAGATCACCCCCGCTGGCGGTCGGCACGCGTCGCGCGAGTTCGCCTGGAAACTGGTGCTCGTCGCGGGCGACCCCAAGGACCCGCAGACCTACTTCAACGACTTCGACAAGTCGGCGGTCTCGCCGATCTCGTGCCCGGACAACGTCACCTTCGACAGCCGCGGCAACCTGTGGATCGCCACCGACGGGCAGCCGGGCACGCTGAACTACAACGACGGGCTCTTCATGATGCCCCTCGACGGGCCCGACAAGGGCAAGCTCTCGCAGTTCCTCGCCGTGCCCGTGGGCGCCGAGACGTGCGGGCCGGTCATCAGCAAGGACGAGCGCACCGTCTTCGTCGCCGTGCAGCACCCCGGTGAGGTCGACGGCGCGAGCGTCGACAAGCCCGCCTCGCGGTTCCCCTACACGGGGTCGAAGGGTCCGCGACCCTCGGTCATCCAGGTCTTCCGCGGCTGACCCTCGGCTCGCCGTCGCACGGGCCGACCGCCTCGGGGGGCGGCCGGCCCGTGTCGTGCGCGGCGCGCGCCTGGCTCGGGGCGGGTCGCGGCGTGCGGCCGGTGTGCGGCCGGTGTGCGCGGCTCGTCGTCTGCTCGTCGTGTGGGTCTCGTCGAGGCGCGCCCGGCGGGTGCACCTCGGCGTTTAGCCTGGTCGGGTGAGCTCTTCCGATCGCACTGGCAGCGCCGCGGCCGACTCCGGCGACGGCCCCCTCGTCCTGCTCGTCGAGGACGACGAGACGCTGCGCCTCACGACGCGGCTCGTGCTCGAGCGGCACGGCTTCCGCGTCGCGACCGCAGTCGACGGCATCGACGGGCTGGAACGCCTCGAGGTCGTGGGCCCGGACGTGCTGCTCGTCGACGTCATGATGCCGCGCATGGACGGCATCACGTTTGTGCGGCGGGCCCGCGAGCGCCTCGACGTGCCGGCCGTCGTGCTCACCGCCCGGGACCTGCCGCACGACCAGCTCGCCGGCTTCGAGGCCGGGGCCGACGACTACGTCGTCAAGCCCTTCGACGGCGACGTGCTCGCGGCGCGGCTGCGGGCCGTGCTGCGCCGCGGCCGACCGGCCGTCGCCGACGACGACGTCGTGCTCGGCGACCTGCGCATCGACCGGCCGGGCATGGTGGTGCACCGTGGCGAGGAGCGGGTGTCGCTGTCCAGCACGGAGTTCCGGCTGCTCGAGGCGTTCCTCGACCACGCCGGGCGAGTGCTCTCGCGGGTCCAGCTGCTCGACCTCGTCTGGGGTGACGCGGCCTGGGGCGACCCGCACGTCGTCGAGGTCAATGTGCAACGCCTGCGCGCCAAGATCGGCGCCGAGCACATCGTCACCGTCCGCGGCGCCGGCGACAAGCTCGTGCGCGCCTGAGCCCGCTGACCGCTGCGGGCGGGCGACTCACGGCCGCAGGTAGATCCGGCGGGCGTGCAGCAGACACGCGAGGACCGTCCACGCGGCCACCGCGGCCAGCACGAGCCACAATGCGGGGTCGAGGCCTCCGGGCGCTGTCGCGGCGAGGCGGTGAGCCCATGACGCGGGGCCGGGCACACCATCGGTGTCACGCGGCAGGAAGAGCAGCGTCGTCATGAGCACGTGCGACCCGAAGTAGACGAGCAGACTGTTGCGGCCCAGCCCGACGAGCGGGTAGCTGAGGGCCCCAGTCCAGCGCGGGCGGTCGCCCTCGTCGAGCAGCAGGTGCAGCACGAGGAGCACGAGCGCGCAGCCCGAGGCCACGCCGAGCGCGAACGGTGGTGTCCACAGGCGCTTCATCGTCGGCACGTAGGCCGAGCAGGCCCAGGCCGCGGCGGCGAACGCCGCGACGAGGCCGGCGCCGGCAGCTGCGAGCCGTGCGCCGCGCAGGTGGGAGCCCTTGAGGAGGTGCCCCATCGATGCGCCGCCACTGATGGCGACCAGGGCGCCGACGAGGGCGACCACGCCTTCGGGGTCGTGGCCGAATCGGCCCTGGTGATAGACGTGCCCGGCGCCGAAGAGGGCCGGGTCGAGCAGCCCGGACGGGTTGCACGCGCGGGTCAGGGCGTCGTCGGGGCAGCCGGTCGCGAACGCCGCCAGCGCCCACGTGTAGCCACCCGCCAGCGCGAGCGTCCACAGCGGCCAGAGCCACCACCGCCGCAGCAGCAGGTGCAGGACCGCGACGAGCAGCACGAGCGCGGCGTAGAACTGCAGCACGCCGAGCACGTGGAAGCTGCCCCAGCTCACCTCGCCGGTCACCATGTATTGCGTGTGCGCGTTGTCGGCGAAGCCCGCCGCGAGCAGCACGCAGACCCGCCGGATCGTCGGCCGCCACGGCACCCGACGGCCGTAGGCGAACGCCAGCCCGCACCCGCTGAGCGTCACGAATGTCGGGAACACGAGGTCGAGCGGGTGCACCCCCTCCCACGGGGCGTGCTCGAACCAGGCCGGAGCCGTGATCCAGGCGTTGACCGCGACACTGACGACGAGCATGAGCCCGCGCGCGACGTCGAGGCCGACCATGCGTCGCGGTGTCGCAGGGGGTCGTGGGGTCGGGGCTTGCGCGGGCGGCGCGAGCTCCGTCGGCTTCGGCGCCGACTCCGGCGATGCCGGAGGCGCTTCGGGTCCGGAGGCGGCTTCGCCGGCTCGCGGGGCGAGCGCCTGCGCCGCCTCGGCCTGGGCCTGCGCGGCGCGCAGCGCTTCGACGCGCACGGCCTGGGTCGTGGTGACGGTGGCTTCCCCGTCGGTCGTCGGGGGCGTGGCGGCTGAGGTCAGCGCACCCGGACCCCCTCCCGCGGCCGACTCCGTGTCGGCGGGCGGCCCTGGGTCAGACATGCCTCCCAGTGTGCGCCCGAGGGCGGATCGTCGTTGTCGCCCAACGCCTTTGACGCATCTATCGGTCGCGGCCAGGTGCGGTGAAGCAGCCTCGGTCGTGGTCACTGCAGCGACGCGCCGCCCTGGGCCGCAGCTGCCGTGTCACCGCCGGTGCAGGCGCCCGGGTCACGGGCTCATGTCGTCCACCCCTTCGGCCGCATCGATCGTCGCGGCCTCCTCGACGAAGCGGCACAGGGCGTTGACCGAGCGCAGCTGCTCGGGCGTCGAGACCGCGGCGTCGAGCAGCGTCGGCGACCCGACGACGACCGCGAGCGCCTGGGCTCGGCTGATCGCGACGTTGAGCCGGTGCGTGTCGTAGAGGAAGCTCACCCCGCGAGGCGCGAGCTCGGCGCTCGACGACGCCATCGCGTAGACGACGACCGGCGCCTGACGACCCTGAAACCTGTCGACCGTGCCCACCCGCACCTGCGCGGGCAGCACCGCGCGCAGCCGCGCAACGTGGGCGTTGAAGGGCGCGACGACGAGCACGTCGCGGGCCGTCATCGGGCGGGTGCGGCCGTCGTGGTCGGTGAACGTGCCGCGCAGCAGCGCCTCGACGAGCCTCGCGACGACCTGCGCCTCTTCGGGGCTGTCTGCGACCCGGCCGGTGTGCGGGCACGGCACCCAGGCGAGCCCGGACGCGGGAAGGGCGCCGGGCGCGTCGACGCGCTGCCGCTCCCGCCCGGGCGTGGCGGCGAGCCGCCCCTCATAGGACAGCTCGGAGACGAAGCCGGCGATGTCGGGGTGCATGCGCCACGTGCGGTCGAGGAAGACTCCCCGGTCTGCGGGGATCGTGTCGTGCCCGGCCAGGAGGTGCTCCAGGGCCGAGACGCCGCCCCCGTCGGGATGCGCGGCCTGCGTCGGCTGCGTCAGCTGCTGCGGGTCGCCGAGCAGCACGACGCCACGCCGGGCCGCGGGCGCGACGGCCACGGCGTTGGCCAGCGAGAACTGCCCCGCCTCGTCGATGACGAGCACGTCGACGCTGCCCTCGAGGTCGGGGTGCGCCCACAGCCAGGCCGTGCCGCCGACGAGCCGCACCTCCCGCTGCGCCAGCCCCTCGGCGATGCGCGCGGTCTTGGCGACGCCGACGATCGCGGCGGCCGGCTCGCCGGCCGCGCCCGGCGGCGGGCTCTGGTGTCGCGACGCCGGGTCGGCGCCGGCGGGCCCGGCGATGCCCGTGCGCTCAGTGTCGGCCGTGGCCTCGGGCCGGCCCCCACCACCGGCTCCTGCCACGATGCTCCCGCCGGCCCGTGTCGCGGCGGCCGCCCCTGCGTCGTCGCTCGGCTCGGCCGGTGCGTCGAGCCGCACCACCCGACGACCGGCACTCCGCTCGCCGACCTTGCGCCACGCGGGCCGGTCGACGGCTTCGAGCAGGTTGACGATGACCGCGTGCGACAGCGCGGTCACCCCGACGCTGAGCCCCTCGTCGAGCAGCGCACGCACGAGCCGCGCCGCCGCGGTCGTCTTGCCCGTGCCCGGCGGGCCCTGCACGGCCAGCACCTGGCCGTCGAGCCCGCTGCCGACGCGCACCACGACGTCGGCAGCGCTCTCGCCGACGCGGGCCGCGAGGTCGGCGGGCGCCGGCACGACGGGAGCCACGAGTCTCGTCGCGAGGGTCTGCTGCCCGGCCAGCAGCTGCCGGCCGGTGCGCTGGATCGACTCGCGCAGGAGCGTGTCGGCGATCGGCGCGGGCACCCCCGCCCCGCGGGCGGCAAGCGGCTCCGAGCGCGCCCCGCGCTTGAACTCGACCCAGCCGGCGACAGGGTCGAGGTCGTGCACGTCGCCGAGGCGCGCGAGCGTGTCGACACACGGCAGCGTGTCACCGCGGCGACCCGAGAAGTCCTGCGTCGGCATCGGATAGCGCCAGATCTTCGAGCTGGCCCGCCCCCGCGAGTCGAGCACGTCGCCGACGTGCTCGGGCGCCCCGAGACCCCCGAGGGCCTTGGGATCGGCGACGAGCTCGTCGGTGAGCAGCCGCCCGAAGCGGAAGTATTCCCACCATGCGGGGCGGGCCTCGCGCCGATGCCAGCCGACACAGGCCGCGAGCAGCGCGTGCCCCTGCGCGCGCAGGTCGGCCGCGAGCGCCTCCTCGGCCGCCTCCTGCTCGCTCGCCTCGGCGTCGCGCGACCCCGAGTCGCCCGTGCCGGGTGGGCGGGGGTCGCCTCCGGGCGCGGGGGCGACCCCGGCCGGCGCCGCGCAGCGGCCCACGTCGTGCCCGGCCGCGACGGCCTCGTCGCGGCGAGCCTCCAGCCAGTCGTGCAGCGCGAGCGTCGAGAGCACGTCCTGGCGGTTGTATTCCTCGATCGCGTCGAGGATGCCCTGGTCGCCGGAGAGCATCCACCGTTCGTATTCGACGACCGAGCTCAGCGCGTCCCCCACCTCGCCGTCACCGGCCGTGCGGGTCTGCTGCCAGTAGAAGGCCTCGAGCTTCTTCAGCGAATACGAGCCCTTGCTGATGCGCACCCCCTGCCGCACGACCGCGTAGAGGTCGACGAACGCCTCGGCGCGCAGCAGCTCGTCGAGCTCCGCCTCCCGGGTGCCGTAGCGGGCCGTCAGGCGCGCCAGCGCGGTGCGCTCATAGGGCGCGTAGTGGTAGATGTGCAGGTCAGGGTGCGCGCGGTGGCGCGCGACAAGGTCGCCGAGCAGGTCTTCGACGAGCCTTTTTTCGGCCGCGGCGTCGTGTGCCCACCACGTGAAGAACCGGCCCTCGCGATCGCACAGCCCCGCCAGGTATTCGAGCCCGCGGCCACCCGCCCCCCACGGGTCACCCTCGAAGTCGAGGTAGACGTCGGCGTCGCTCGGCTCCGGCAGTAACCCGAGCCCGAGTCGCGGCCCGGGCGTCAACACCTCGTAGGCGGGCTCCCCGCCCCGCGCCTCGACGCGCTGCAACCTCGCCTGCGACGTGACGCGCGCGGCCACCGCCGGGCTGAGCACCCCCGTCAGCTCGGCCGGCGACGTGTCGGCCAGGGCGGCCACCGTCGCGATGCCACGCGCCCGCAGCGCGCGCCGAAGGTCCCGGCGCACGCCGGCGACGAGCCCCACGTCGTCGGCGGCCTCCCACTGCTTCGAGCAGTGGCTCGACCATCGGCATTGCTTGCAGTGCGGGATCGGAGCGGCCTGGGTCGGCGCCCCCGTGGCGACCGCCCGCTCGAGCCGCCGCGCGACCCGGCGCGCATACGAGCGCACGTCGCGCGGCGCCCAGGCGTGCTCGACCCCGTCGCCGCTGACGACGACGAGCCGCTGCGGCGGCACCCCCTGGGTGGCGGTGAGGTGCTCGGCATACGTGGCCATCTGAAGGAGTGCCGCGACGCTGAGCCGGCGGGCCAGCTTGGTGTCGGCCAGGTCGTAGCGCCACGGCCCCCACACGCTGCCCGGCTCGCCCTCGGCGACGTCGACGCGCAGCAGGAAGTCGGCGTGACCCAGCCACGACCCGCGGGCCAGGCACGCCTGATAGACGACGTCGGCGCCGGCCTGCATCGCCGCCATCGTCTGCGCGGCTGCGACCACCCCGAACCCCTCGACGGTCTCGATGCTCCGCCCCTCCTCGCGCAGCCTCTGCAGGTAGGCACGCTCGTGGGCGAGGCCCTTGGCGAAGACGAGGTCGAGCGCGTCGTCCGGTCCGTCGGGCACCGGGGCGTCCAGCGGCGGCTGCGGGTCGAGCTCGGCGAGGTCGAGCGTCGTCACGTGCGCGCACGCGACGTGCTTGGTGAGGTCGGTGGCGCTGAGCACCACGCGTCCGTCCACTCGGCGCACCGGTCCGCCCCCCTTCTGTGTCAACGTCGTGTCCACGTCGGTGTCCAGGTCGGTGTCCACGTCGCTGTCACCGTCTGTGTCCACGTCGTCCCAGGCTCACTCACCGACGCCGCTGGGGCGCCGACCGACCCGCGAACGGGCCGACGCGCACGACAGCACACTCGGCGAGCGGTCGGGCGACCGTCTGAGCCATCTGCCGAGCATCCTCGCAGCGACCACCGACAAGCTTCGCCGCGGCACCATCGCCGCAGGTCACGGTCGTCTGCCGAGGACGACGCGCGGCCCGCGAGCCGGCCGCCCCCGCTCGCGCTCGCGGGACTCGCCTACGGTGCGGCGCGTTGCATCGAGGGCCCCCGCCAGCGACCGTGGAGGAGTTGCCCCACCGTCCGCCCCACCTCGGAGGGTCGCCATGACCTCGCAGCAGCCCGGATCGCGCCACCGCACCCTCGCGGTAGCAGGTTCGCTCGCCCTCGCAGCGCCCCTCCTGGCCTGCGCCGCCCCGGCGAACGCCCGGCCCCCGGCCACGCAGGCGACGCCGGCGCCGTCGACGACACTGGCTCCCCCCGCATCGCCCGTGCCGACCATCACCCCGACCGCCGGCGGATCTCCCAGCGTCACACCGAGACTCGACCCCGCGGCCGTCCCCAGCACCGGCGGCGTGCGCCTCGCTCCCACCGCGCGGGGCCCGCTGAGCTCCCGCACGATCGTCGTCGACCCCGGCCACAACGGCCGCTACGTCGCCGCCGTCAACACCCGGCTCGTGCCCGACGGCAACGGCGGCCGCAAGGCCTGCAACTCCAGCGGCACCTCGACGAACTCCGGCTACTCCGAGCACGCCCACAACTGGGCGGTCGCCGGCCGTCTGGCGAAGGCCCTGCGCGCCCAGGGCGCGACCGTGATCCTCACCCGCCCCAACGACCGCGGCGTCGGGCCGTGCGTCGACGAGCGCGCCGCGATCGGCAACCGCGCCGACGCGGACCTCGTGCTCTCCATCCACGCCGACGGCGCCGCCGCCTCCGCCCGCGGGTTCCACATCATCCGCTCGTCCGCGATGGCCGGCGGCAAGGCCGTGACCGCCCGCTCGGCGCAGCTCGCGACGATCGCCCGCGACAGCTACGCCCGCGTCACGAGGATGCCGCGCTCCACCTACCTCGGCAAGGGCACGGCGATCACCCCGCGCCGCGACATCGCCGGCGTCAACCTCTCCCGGGTCCCGGCGGTCATGCTCGAGGCCGGCAACATGCGCAACGCCAAGGACGCCCGCCTGCTGGCCAGCCCGGCGTTCCAGGCCAAGGAGGCCGCCGCCCTCGCCGACGCCGCCCGCCGCTTCCTGGGCTGACCCGGAGCGCGCCCTGCGCGCCGGAGGCCGCCGGTGCGCCACGCGGGCGACGGACCCGAGCGCGCCCGAGCGCGGCCGGCCGACAGTGCCCGCCGCGCACCGCCCGCTCGGTGCCGAGCACAGGCCCGGTCGGTCGACCCGTCGCCTGCGCCCCCGTCGCCACTTAGGCTGACCGACCATGGAGTATTCGATCGCCGGAGCGCGCCCGCAGGTCGACCAGGACGCCTGGATCGCCCCCACCGCCACGCTCGTCGGCCAGGTCAGCGTGGCCGCGGACGCGAGCGTATGGTTCGGGGCGGTCGCCCGCGGCGACGGCGACGCCATCAGCATCGGCGCGCGCAGCAACCTGCAGGACAACGCGGTCATCCACGCCGACCCCGGGTTCCCCGCCACGATCGGCGCGGACGTCTCGATCGGGCACGGTGCGGTCGTGCACGGCTGCACGGTCGGCGACCGCGTGCTCGTCGGCATGGGCGCGACGATCATGAACGGCGCCGTCGTCGGCGAGGACACCCTCATCGGCGCCGGCACCCTCATCTCCGAGGGCGTGCAGATCCCGCCACGGTCGCTCGTCGTCGGCGTGCCCGGCAAGGTGCGCCGCGACCTGTCCCCCGACGAGGTAGCAGGTGTGGCCGGCAACGCGGCCCGCTACGTCGAGCGAGCCCGGGCCTACCGCGACACCGGCGCGGCGCTGCCGCCCGAGCGCCACGGGCCGACCGCCGACGCCCGCTGACGCGACGCCTCACGTGACCGATCAGCCGCCCGACCCGACGCCCACACCACCACCGACACCGCCCC
This sequence comes from Kineosphaera sp., assembly GCA_039812485.1. Lineage (GTDB taxonomy): Bacteria > Actinomycetota > Actinomycetes > Actinomycetales > Dermatophilaceae > Kineosphaera. The sequence goes on along the minus strand of JBDIAP010000039.1, from coordinate 7,110 downwards.
AGACCCCACCACCCTCCACCCCAGCACCCTCGACACCACCACCACCGACACCACCACCGGCGGGCACGATCGCCGTGCTCGCGGCGCTGTCGATGTTCGGCCCGTTCTCGATCGACACGGTGTTTCCGGCGTTTGCCACGATCGCCCACGAGTTCGGCTCCGACGTGCTCGCGATGCAGCAGATCACGAGCGTCTACCTCTTCGCGTTCGGGGCGATGAGCCTGTTCCACGGCCCGCTGTCGGACTCGGTGGGGCGCAAGCCGGTCATGCTCGTCGGCATCCTCGCCTACGTGCTGGCCTCGCTCGGGTGCGCCCTGTCGACGAGCCTGCCCATGTTGCTGCTCTTCCGCGCGCTGCAGGGGGCGACCGCGGGCGCGGGCCAGATCGTGGCGCGGGCCGTCGTGCGCGACCTCTACCCCGGCTCGACGGCTCAGGCCGCGATGAGCCAGATCATCATGATCTTCGCGGTCGCCCCGGCCATCGCGCCGATCGTCGGCGGCTGGATCCTCGCGGTCGGCCCGTGGCCGTGGATCTTCTGGTTCCTCGTCGTCTTCGGCCTGGCGATGGCGGCACTCACCGCAGGGCGGTTGCCCGAGTCGCACCCCCGCTCGCTGCGCACACCGCTACGGCTGGGGCCGCTGCTGCGGGGTCTGTGGGAGGTCGGTCGCTCGCCGGCGTTCCTGCGGATCGCGATGGCGAGCTCGCTGGTCTTCGCCGGGCAGTTCCTCTACATCGCCGCGGCACCGATCTTCGTCGTCGACCTGCTCGGACTCGGCGCACAGGACTTCTGGGTCTTCTTCGTGCCGACGATCGGCGGGATGGTGGGTGGCGCCCACCTCGCGGGACGGGCCGCCGGACGCGTCGAGCCCGGCCGCCTCGCCACGATCGGCACGCTCATCGCGGTCGCCGCGGGAGTGCTCAACGTCGCGCTGCAGGCCAGCCCAGCCGTGCCGGCCCTGCCGTGGGCGGTGCTCGGGCCGGCCGTCCTCGCCTTCGGGGTGGCGCTCGTCTTCCCCGTGCTGCAGGTCGCGATGCTCGACATCTTCCCGCGGCGGCGGGGCGCTGCGGCCTCGGTCGGGGCGTTCCTCACGCTCATGCTCAACGGCGTGCTCGCCGGGCTCGTCGCGCCGCTCGTCACCTCGAGCCGGCTGACGCTGGCCGTCGCCAGTCTCGGCTTCGTGCTGCTCGGCTGGCTGTTGTGGTGGTGGCACCAACGCATCAGGTGGAGTCCCGACGATGCGTGACTCCACCCGATCGCGGTCGTGCCGATGCGGTCCTGGCTGCGGCGCAAGCCCCCACCCCTCGCCGCAGTCGGTGCTCAGTCGGCCGGCAGGGCCGCGATCGCGGCGTCGAGGCGCGCCAGGCCGGCGAGCTCGGTGACGAGGCCCTCGATCCGCCACAGCTGCGCGGCGTCGTCCACGCCACCTTCGGTGCCGACGCAGTCGGTGCACGCCCGGGTGCACTTCTCGTGCGCCACGTCCTGCGCGCAGTCGAGGCAGATCAGGCCGGTGCACGTGCCGCACTCGAGTGCGAGACCCGTGCGCAGGTCGTCGACAATCGCGTCGTAGGCGAGTGCCTCTGTGCCAGTTGCGGTGCTGTTCATCGTGATTCCCCTGGTGTCTGACTGTCCGGCCCCCTGCCGGATACACCACTCTCATCGACACTGGACGATCGATCAAGAGGAAAATCTCGAGAAAACTAGTCGGACGTCCAACTCACAGCTGGCATGACACAGCATCGCCGCAGGTCACGGCCGTCCCGAAGTCCTTCGGGCGGCGGCTCGACAGCATCGGAGCCTGGCCTGGCAGGGCCGGTCCGGCCACGAGGGCCGGAGTGAATTCCATTGTGCGCCTGGCGAATCGGAGCCGCCTGGGTGTTTCACTGGGTGGAAGGGACGACACCGCGCCGCCTCCCGACCCAGCTCAGCTCGACCAGTCCACGGGCTGCCGCACCGCATCGAACGGCGCCCGAGAAGGCATCCGCTCGGCGATGGCGCGCGTGACGAACGCCTTCGCCGCGACGGCCGCGTCCCGGGCGTCGGCGCCCTTGGCGAGCTCGGCGGTCACGGCGGCCGCGAGCGTGCAGCCCGCGCCGCTGACGGCGACCTCCCCGACCTTGGGCGCGGCGAGCACCTCCAGCGTCGACCCGTCGCAGAACACGTCGACGGCGTCCGGACCGGCCAGTCGCACACCGCCCTTGGCCAGCACGGCGGCGCCGCTGAGGTCATGGATGCGCCGGGCCGCCTCCTCCAGGTCGGCGACCGTGTCGATCGAGGACATGCCCGAGAGCGCCATCGCCTCGAAGTGGTTGGGGGTGACGAACCCGGCCCGCGGCAGGATGAGCTCCTTGAGCGCGGTGTCGGTGTCGAGGGCGGCGCCGGGCTCCTGTCCCTTGCAGATGAGCACCGGGTCGACGACGAGGTGCGCGCGCGCCACTCCGGCGTCGCCGAGGCCGTCGAGCACCCCCGCGACCGTCTCGATCGTCGCGGGCGTGCCGAGCATGCCGATCTTGACCGCCGCGACCGGGTAGGTCGCGAACTGCGCCTCGAGCTGGTCGGCGATGACCTGCGGGTCGATCGGCACGAACCGGTGCCCCCAGCCGGCCTTCGGGTCGAACGAGACGATGCAGGTCAGAGCCACCATGCCGAACGTGCCCAGGCTCTGGAACGTCTTGAGGTCGGCCTGCGCGCCGGCGCCGCCGGTCGCCTCCGAACCGGCGATCGTCAGCGTCACCGGCACCCCAGGGCCGTCCGCGGACCTGCTGGGCGCCTGGCGGGGGGTCTCGAGGTCGTCAGCCATACCCCCATCATGTCGCCGCCGCGGCGCCCACGCAGCCCCGCCCCGGGCCCTCACCGACGAGCCGTCCTCCGAACCACCATCGACTGGGGTCGGGCTCACCCCGGGCGGCACTGCGCGCACGTGCCGAAGACCTCGAGCGTGTGCGTCACCGCGCTGAAGCCGTGCGCGGCGCCGGTCTGCTCGGCCCACCGCTCGACGGCCGGACCCTCTACCTCGACCGTGTGGCCGCACGACCGGCAGACGAGGTGGTGGTGGTGTTCGTCGGTCGAGCACAGGCGGTAGCGCGCCTCGCCGTCCTGGGTGCGCAGCACGTCGACGCGGTCGCTCTCGGCGAGCGCCGCCAGGGTGCGGTAGACGGTGGCGAGCCCGATCGTGTCGCCGGACTGGCGCATGCGCTGGTGCAGGTCCTGCGCCGAGACGAAGTCGTCGGTCTGGCGGAGGAGATCCTCGATGGCGCGGCGCTGGCGCGTGCTCCGTCGCTCGCTCTGCGGCATCAGGGCACGCTCCCATGGGCCCGCGACGTGGACGTCGACGACGGCGCCGACCGGCCCGAGCCGTCGGGGTCGACGACCGGCTGCGGGCCGGTCTCGCTGATGGTCACCAACCGGCCGGAACTCACGTCGTGCTCGTCGTAGTGATCGCCGTGCGGCGAGTGCAGATGCCCGTCGTGGAGGTAGTCGAGGTGACCGTCGTGCTCCACCGCCTCGTGGCCGCAGCCCGCGCCGTGCTCGTGCGGGTGGTGCTCGGCATACCGATGCCGTCGCCGGGCCAGACCGGAGCGCACCGCGTCGCCGCACGTCAGGGCCGCGAAGACACAGATCGCGGCGAGCACGATCGTGCCGCCCGACGGTGTCTGGAGCGAGTAGGAGGCGGCGACCCCACCGAGGGAGCACAGCACCCCGATGACGACGGCGATGACCGTCGTCGAGCGGAAGCTGCGCGCGATGAGCTGCGCGGCCGCGGTCGGCACGATCATGAGGGCGCTGATGAGCAGCAGCCCGACGACGCGCATCGACACGACGACGGTGACCGCCGTGAGCACCGACAGGACGATGTTGAGACCGAGCACGGGAAGCCCTGCGGCGCGGGCGTATTCGGGGTCGTTGGCGACGGCGAAGAAGCGCGCCCGCAGCAGTCCGGTGACGAGCAGCACGCCGAGGGTCAGCACCGCGAAGGCGGCGAGGTCGGAGTCGGTCGTCGTCGTGATCGCGCCGAAGAGATAGCTGTTCATCGTCGAGGCACCGCGGGGGGCCATCGACATGATGACGACGCCGAGCGCGATGCCGCCATAGAACATCAGCGCGAGCGCCACGTCGCCGTTGGTGCGCCCCGAGGCGCGCACGAGTTCGATGGCGACGCCGGCCGCCACCGCGAAGCCGAGCGCGACCCAGATCGGGGAGTTGCCGGTCAACGCGCCGACCGCGACGCCGGCGAAGGCCACGTGCCCGATGCCGTCGCCGACGAGCGAGAGGCCCCGCTGCACGAGGAACACCCCGACGAGCGGGGCCGCGCAGCCCACGAGCAGGGCGGCCACGAGCGCGCGCCGCATGAAGTCGTAGTCGAGCAGCTCAAGCATGAGGCACCTGCGTCGGGTAGGAGGGGGCCAGCCGCGCGCGGTCGACGGACGCGTCGGGCAGCTCGTGGCAGTGGCCGGGGTCGGTGTGCTCGACGTGTCCGGGCCCGCCGCCGTCGAACCCGGTCGCGGTCCACCCCGCAGCGCCCCATCCGGCGGCCGCCTGCGCGAGGCGGGGGTCGAGCGGCCGGTCCGCCACGACGCGCCCCGCCTCGACGGTGATCGCGCGCCGCAGCACGGGCGCGAGCGCGGCGACCTCGTGCGTGACGACGAGCAGGGTCGCGCCGTCGTCGACGAGCCGGGCGATGACGTCGACGAGCAGCCGCTGGCTGGCCACGTCGACGCCCGCCGTCGGCTCGTCCATGACGAGGACCTCCGGCTGCGAGGCGAGCGCGCGGGCGATGAGCACCCGCCGCTGTTGTCCGCCCGAGAGGGTCGAGACGTCGTGCCGGGCCAGGCCGCCGAGCCCCACGATGTCGATGGCGTCGGCGACGATGCGCCGGTCGGCGCGGGTGAGGCGGGGGGCCCAGCGCAGGTGAGGGAGCCGCCCGATGGCGACGATCTCGCTGACGGTGGCGCGCATCGCCGCCGAGAGCGTGTGGCGCTGGGGCACGTAGCCGAGCAGGAAGCGCTGCCGGAACCGCATCAGCGGCTCACCGAAGAGCTCGACCTCGCCGCCGAGGTGCTCGCTGATGCCGAGCAGGCCCTTGACGAGGGTCGACTTGCCGCTGCCGTTGGCGCCGAGCACGGCGACGGTCTCGCCGGCGTCGATGTCGAGGTCGACGCCCGAGATGACCGGCCGGCGGTCGTAGCCGAACGCCGCGTCGCGCAGGCGGATCACGGGGGCCGATCGCGCTACCGCGGTCGTGTCGATGAGATCGGGCTCGTCCTGCGCCGATCGCAGGCCGTCGCGCGGCGCCTCGGCCGAGGTCACGAGCACCCCTGGCCCTTCTGCAGGGTCGCGAGGTTGGAGCGCATGACCTCGAGGTAGTCCTTGCCGGCGCTGGCGTCGGTGATGCCCTCCAGCGGGTCGAGCACGGCCGTGTTGATGCCGGCCTCCTTGGCGACGGTCTGGGCGACGGCGGCACTGACGAGCGGCTCGCTGTAGATGGTCGACACCTTGTTGGCGCGCACGTAGTCGGTGACCTGCGCGATGCGGGCCGGGTCGGGCTCCCCGTCGGGGGTCAGGCCCGAGACGGCGACCTGCGTCAGCCCGTAGCGAGCCGCCAGGTAGCCGAACGCCGCGTGGCTCGTGACGATCGTCTTGCTCGTGCAGGTGCGCAGGCCCGCCTGGTAGTCGCCGTCGAGGGTGGTCAGCTCCTTGGACAGGGCCGTCGTGTTGTCCTCGAACGTCATCTTGTCGGCCTGGCTCAGGCCGCCGAGCTGGGTGGAGATGCCCTGGACGACCTTCTGGTAGCGCAGCGGGTCGAGCCAGAAGTGCGGGTCGAGGTCGCCGTGATCGTGACCGTCGTCGGCGGAGTGCCCGTCGCCGCCGATGACCTGGGTCTGCAGGGCCTCCAGGTCGGCCATGCTCGCGACGTCGAGCACGCCCTTGCCCTGCCGCTGCGCCACGGCGTCGTCGACCGCGGGCTGCAGCCCCTTCTCGTAGACGACGAGGTCGGCCTTGTCGATCGTCGCGACGTCGGCGGGCGTCAGCTCGAGGTCGTGCGGCTCGGCGCCGGGCTTCGTGAGGTTGACGACGTCGGCCTTGTCGCCGCCGACCCGCTGGGCCGCGTAGTAGAGGGGGTAGACGGTCGTGACGATCGCGAGGCGGTCGCCTCCCGCGGCCGAGGCTCCGGACGTCGCGGGCGTGCTCGTCGGCGGCGCCGCCGGCGCCGGGGCGTCGGCGCTGCACGCAGCGAGGGCGCCGAGGGGGACGAGCAGGCAGGTGGCAGCGAGGGCGCGGCGAGGCATGCGGCCGATCCTCGCAGTTATTGAGAATCGTTGTCAAATGCCTCTGAGGCTCGTCCATGGGACGCCGCTCATCGATCGCGGGGGTCAGCAGGGGCCACTGACAGCCTCCTCATAAGGTCTCGCTGCCTGCGTGACAGCAGCGCTGCCGACCGTGAGAGGCGTCGGGCGGACCTCACCCCTCTCATGGCGGGGTCCGTGCGATGCGACCAGCCGCGCCCGACGGGCCGGGCGGTCGCCCCGGGCCGGCCGATCCGGTCGACCGTCACCGCAGCACGCACGAGGAGACAACGAGAATGCTCACGAAGAAGATCGCGATGGGCGCGGCCGCCCTGGCGGCCGCCGGCGCCATCGTCGGGGGTGGAGCCGCGATCTCCAACGCCTCCGGCCAGGGCGCCGGGGGTGGGGGCTACGGCGGCGCCTTCGGACGCGGCGACGCCGGGGCCGAAGGGCCGCAGGGTCGGCCCGGTGGCCACCAGCACACGGAGGTCACCGGCGCCGAACTGACGAAGGTCAAGGACGCCGTCACGGCCAAGGACTCCGCGGTCACCGTCGAGAAGGTGCTCAAGGACCCCGACGGCTCCTACGACGTGCTCGGCACCAAGTCCGGGCAGCGCGTCATGGTCGAGGCCAGCAAGGACCTGGCCACCATCGAGATCCGCACCGGCGGACCCGGCGGGCCCGGCGGCAAGGGCGGTCCTGGCCTGCACCAGCACACGGAGGTCACCGGCGCCGAACTGACGAAGGTCAAGGACGCCGTCACGGCCAAGGACTCCGCGGTCACCGTCGAGAAGGTGCTCAAGGACCCCGACGGCTCCTACGACGTGC
>JBDIAP010000038.1:0-26434 GCA_039812485.1 Kineosphaera sp. | reverse complement strand
CTAGGGTCGTGTGACGCGCGACTCGCGCCCGACCTCGGGAGGCTGCCCACCGTGACCAGGCCTGCACCGATGATCGAGCTGGGCCTCCTGACGTTCCCCCTCAGCGCCGCGATCCCCGATGACGAGCCGGTCACCCGCCTCTACCTGTTGGCGGTGCGGCGCCCCGGCATCACGAAGGCGGAGCTGGTCACCCACGGTTACAGCGAGACCGAGGTCGACGCCGCCACGGACGAACTCGGGCGGCTCGGGCTGCTGCGGCGCGCCGGCGACGACGCGTGGGAGGCGCTGCCCCCGGACATCGCGCTGCCGGCGCTCGCGGGACAGTTCGAGATGCGGGCCGCGACGACCCGCGCGCTGACGACCGAGCTCTCACGCATCTATCGCAGCGCGCGGCGGCAGCCGACCGACGACTCCGGCATCGTCGCGCTGCGCAGCCTGCAGGAGCTGCAGGACGCCTCCGAGCAGGTCGTCGCCGTCGCCGAACACGAGGTCATCAGCTTCCGGGACAACTCCCCGCGCACCGCGCACCTCTTCGGGCGCGACCCGGCGCAACACCGCGGCCGCTGGACGACGGCCGGCGGCCGGCCGCTGCTGCTGCGCACCACCTACGACACCGCGGTGCTCGACCTGCCGCAGGCCACCGAGATCCTCAGCGCGCGCCGCGGCTCGGGCGAGGAGTGCCGCTTCGTGCGGGGGCTGCCGTTCTCGGTCATGGTCGCCGACACGACCGCCGCCGTCGTCGACCTCACGTCGTTCGACAGCTCCGGGCAGGGCTGCCTGCTCGTGCACGACCGCCGGCTCGTGCTCGCCCTGACGAGCCTGGTGGAGATGGTGTGGCGGCTCGGCACGCCGATGGCGCCGGAGGGCGTCGGCGCGCTCGACCGGCAGTCGCGACTCATCCTCAGCCTGCTCGCGGCCGGCGCCACCGACGCGACGATCGCGGCCCGGCTCGGCATCAGCCAGCGCACCGTCGAGCGCAAGATGCGCTCGCTCATGGAGCGACTCGGGGCGGCGACCCGCTTCCAGGCCGGGGTGCAGGCGGCCCGCCGCGGCTGGCTGTGACGGGTCGCAGGTCACGGACGCGGGCGTTCGGGGCTCACCGCGACCCCGTAAGGTTGGTCATTCCCCTCCTCGTCGCGGCCGGCGGCGGTGGCGGTCGCGCACGGGGTCAGGACGGGGCGACCGGCGGGGACACGACGAGACGCGGGCGAGACACGAGACGCAGGCGAGCCGCAGGGCGAGCGGCGCCACGACACGGGTGACGAAACGGGCGGTGTAGTGACCAGCAACAACACGGGAGGGCAGGACCGGTCGGGCGACGGGCAGCACGCCGAGGCGGTGCTGGCGCGCGAACTGGCGGGCGAACAGGCGCACGTCGACCGGGTCTACGCCGAGTTGGAGAAAGCCCGGGGCCGGGTGGCACTCATCGAGGCCGACGGCCTCTCGCGCGGGCGCACCGACCGCACGGGCGACGTGCGCGACGAGGAGATCACCGGCCTCTTCGAGCGTGACGCCCTCGTCTACACCGCGGGTCGCCGCCAGCACACCCTCGACCGGCAGCACGAGGGGCTCGTCTTCGGGCGCCTCGACATCACGCACGACGACGCGCACCGCGACAGTGCCGACACCTCCCCTTATGAGGCGCGGTATGTCGGCCGGCTCGGCGTGCGCGACGACGACTACGAGCCGCTCGTCGTCGACTGGCGGGCCCCCGCGGCGTCCCCCTTCTACCGCGCCACGCCCGTGCAGCCCATGGGCGTCGTGCGCCGCCGCGTGCTGCGCAGCCGCGGGGAGCAGGTCGTCGGTGTCGAGGACGACCTGCTCGCGCCGGAGGCCCCCGATGACCTCGTCATCCTCGGCGACGGCGCCCTGCTCGCGGCGCTGACGCGCAGCCGCACCGGCCGCATGCGCGACATCGTCGCGACGATCCAGGCTGACCAGGACGAGGCCATCCGCGCCTCCGCGCGCGGCGTCACCCTCATCACCGGCGGCCCGGGCACCGGCAAGACCGTCGTCGCCCTGCACCGGGCCGCCTACCTGCTGTATGCCGATCGGCGCCGTTTCGAGGGCGGCGGCGTGCTCGTCGTCGGGCCGTCGGCCGCCTACACCGCCTACATCGAGCGGGTGCTGCCCTCCCTGGGCGAGGACTCGGTGACGCTGCGCTCGCTCGGCGACGTGCTCGACGTCGCCACGGCGACGCGGCTCGACCCGCCGGCGGTGGCGGCCGTCAAGGGCTCGCTGCGCATCCGGCGGGTGCTCGCCCGCGCCGCGCGCGACGTCATCCCGGGATCGCCGCAGGAGCTGCGCGTCATGGTGCGCGGCCGCGCGGTGCGGCTGCGGCGTCCGGCGCTCGACCAGGCCCGCGCCCAGGTGCTGCGGCACCACCACCGCAACTCCTCGCGCGCGGCGATGCTCGCGGCCCTCGGCAAGGCGGCGTGGCGGCAGGTGCGGCCCGCACGTCCCGACTCCGGCGACGCGGAGGAGTTCCTCGCCACCTTCGAGGACCACCGCGACGTCGAGGAGTTCCTCGACCGCTGGTGGCGCCCGGTCGACCCGCGCGAAGTGCTGCTCTGGCTCGCCGACCCCGAGCGGACCATGCGCTATGCGGCGGGCGTCCTCACCGAGGCGCAGGCCGACGCCCTGTCGGCGTCGATGCGCGTGGCGCTGGAGACCGGCACGTGGTCGGTCGCCGACACCGCGCTCATCGACGACCTCTCGCCGCGGCTGGGGCTCGTGCCAGAGCAGGAGCGCGAGCGTGGTTTCTATCAGATCGAGGACGTCGACGACGCCTACGAGTCGGCCGTCGCCGCCGGCCACCTGCGCGGCACCGCCGGCGACTCGCGCTCCGCCCGCGCGGGCGTCCCGGCGGCGCGGCGCGGTGACGACGGCCCGCCCGCCGACCCCGCGGAGGCCCGCGCGCGGCTCCTGCTCGGGCGCATCGAGGCCCCGGCCGAATACGCCCACGTGCTCGTCGACGAGGCCCAAGACCTCTCCCCCATGCAGTGGCGCATGATCGGCCGCCGCGGCCGCTGGGCGTCGTGGACGGTCGTCGCCGACGCGGCCCAGTCGTCGTGGCCCGACGCCGCCGAGGCCCTGACCGCCCGCGACGAGGCCTTCGGGTCGCACCCGAGGCAGTCGTTCCACATGGACACCAACTACCGCAACGCCCGCGAGATCTTCGACCACGCGGCGGTCGTCATCCGCGCGGCCATGCCCGACGCGGACATCCCGCGGGCCGTCCGCGAGACCGGCGTGCAGCCCGTCGACCGGGAGGTGTCGCGCGACGCGGTGGCGGCCGAGCTCGCTACGGCGCTGGACACCCTCACCACCGAGGTAGAGGGTTCGCTCGCCATCGTGACCCCCGCCCGCTGGCGGGCCGAGGCGCTGGCGGCCCAGCGCGGGCTGCCCGACGAGCTGCGCGAGCGCGTCGTCGTCGCCGATCCGATGTCGACGAAGGGCCTCGAATACGACGCGACGATCGTGCTCGACCCCGAGGAGATCGTCGCCGAATCACCGGGGGGACCGCGGATCCTCTACGTCGTGCTGACCCGCGCCGCGCACCGCATGTGGGTGCTGCGGCCGCGTTGACCCGACCTACGCATCCCTGAAGAAGCGGGCCGCGGGCCGCGGTCAACGCCGCCCGGCGGCACTGGCCCGTGCCGGGCCCGCAGCCCCCGCGTCAGTGGCCCGACGAGCCGGTGACCCGACGAGCCGCTGGCCGGACGAGCCGGTGGCCGGACGAGCCGGTGGTCAGTGCCCGATGAGCCGGCGCACGCGCTCGGGGCCGACGCACAGCAGCAGCGTCGGCAGCCGCGGTCCGGTGTCGGAGTCGATGAGCAGCCGATAGAGCAGCGTGAAGAGGTCGCGCTGGGCGGCCTTGACGGGCGCCGGCAGCTTCTTCTCGCCGATGTCGAGGCCGGCCTGCTCCTTGGGGATGCCGTAGACGAGGGTCGTCAGCCCGTCGAGCGACCAGTCGTCCTCGAGCCGCTGCGCGAGCAGCGCCAGGGCCTCGCGCGATGGGTCGTCGAGGCCGGCGAGCAGCTGCGCGTCGGGGTCGGGGCGCACGTGGGTGCGCTCGGCCGGGGTGAGCTGGGTGTGCACCCATTCGGTCGCGCAGTCCAGCCGCGGGCGCACGTCGTCGAGGCTGCGCACCGGGCCGTCGAGGTCGAAGCCCTCGAGGATCCGCAGGGTCTGCTCGGGGTGCCCACCGGTGATGTCGATGATCGACGTCAGCGCCCGATAGGGCACGGGCTTGGGGGTCAGCGTCAGCTCGCGCTCGGCCGTGCGGACGCTGCGAGCGTAGGCCGCGAGGTCGCCCGCCTGGGCGGGCCCGCCGCCGGTGACCTTGCGACACAAGGCGTCCCACTCGTCATACAGGCGCAGCAGCTCGCTGTCGAAGCTCACCGTGAACGACTGGTTGGGGCGCCGCCGCACGTAGAGCCAGCGCAGCAGCGGGGCCTCGAGCAGCACGAGCGCGTCGGCCGGTGTCGGCACGCCGCCCTTGGACGAGCTCATCTTGGCCATGCCCGCGATGCCGACGAAGGCATACATCGGACCGATCGGCTGCCGCCCGCCGAAGACCTCCTCGACGAGCTGCCCACCGACGACGAACGACGACCCGGGCGACTGGTGGTCGACCCCCGACGGCTCGAAGTCGACGCCCTCGAAGGCCCAGCGCATGGGCCAGTCGACCTTCCACACGAGCTTGCCGTGGGTGTCGGTGTCGAGCCGCATGGTCTCGGTGACCTGCTCGCCGTCGGGTCCGGTCGCGACATACGTCAGCTCGGTCGTCGCCTCGTCGTAGTCGACGACGCGCGTCGAGTCGGTGCCGAACGCGCGGCTGTAGGGCTTGAACGGGAAGTAGCCCCCGGTCCCACCCCCGTCATCCTCGGCCGCCGCGCCGGAGCCCTGCGCCGCGAGCGCCGCGGCCTCCTCGCTCTGGGCGTCGAGCGGCTTGCCCTTGGCGGGGGCAGCGGTCGCCGGGGCCTTGGTGCGGTAGCGCCCGAGCACCTCGTCGATGCGGGCCCGTTCGCGCATGGCGTGCAGCACCTGCTCGCGGTAGGCCCCCGACGTGTACTGCTCGGTCTGGCTGATCGGCCGATAGCTGACCCCGAGCATCTGCAGGGCGGCCTTCATCGGCGCCTTGAAGTGCTCCGCCCAGTTGGCGTAGGCCGACCCGCGCGGCGCGGGCACGCTCGTCAGCGGCTTGCCGATGTGCGCGTTCCACGACTCGTCGACCCCGTCGACGGCGGCCGGCACCTTGCGGAAGCGGTCGTAGTCGTCCCAGCTGATGAGGTGCTCGACGGCGATGCCGCGGCGGGCGATCTCGTCGGCAACGAAGTGGGGCACCATGACCTCGCGGAGGTTGCCGAGGTGGATGGGCCCGCTCGGGCTCAGGCCCGAGGCGCACACGATGGGCCGGGTCAGCTCGCCGCCTTGGCGGCGCGTCGCCTCCTCGACGACCTCGTCGGCCAGTCGGGTCACCCAGTCCTCGCCCGCCGGCCTCGCCGGCTCGACGCTCTCCTGCTGTGCCTGCGTCACGCTCACTCCCCCGTCAGCGCGTAGCGCTGGATGATCTCGTCACGACCGGGCCCGACGCCGATCGCCGAGATGCGGGCCCCGATCTGCTGCTCGACGAAGAGCACGTAGTCCTGGCATCTCGCGGGAAGCTCGTCGAAGGTGCGACAGCCGGAGATGTCCTCCATCCAGCCGGGCAGGTATTCGTAGATCGGGGTCGCGTGGTGGAAGTCGCTCTGGTTGGTCGGCATCTCCTCGACCCGCACGCCGCCGACGTCGTAGGCGACGCACACGGGGATCTGCTCGAACGTGTCGAGGTTGTCGAGCTTGGTCATGACGACGTCGGTCGTGCCGTTGATGCGGGTCGCGTAACGCCCGATGACGACGTCGAGCCAGCCCACGCGCCGCGGGCGCCCGGTCGTCGTGCCGAACTCGTGGCCGATCTCGCGCAGCCGCGTCCCGACCTCGTCGTGCAGCTCGGTGGGGAACGGCCCCTCGCCGACGCGGGTCGTGAACGCCTTGAGCACGGCGATGACCCGGTCGACGCGGGTGGGCGGCAGCCCGGCCCCCGTGCAGGCCCCGCCGGCGGTCGCGTTCGAGCTCGTCACGTAGGGGTAGGTGCCGTGGTCGACGTCGAGCAGCGTCGCCTGACCGGCCTCGCACAGCACGGTCTTGCCGGCGTCGAGGGCCTTGGCGATCTCCAGGGAGGTGTCGGTGACCATGGGCGCGAGCCGGTCCGCATACGAGAGCAGCTCGGCGACGACCCGGTCGGCGTCGACGGCCCGGCGGTTGTAGATCTTGGCGAGCACCTGGTTCTTGAAGGCCAGGGCCGCGCCGACCTTCTGCCGCAGGATCGACTCGTCGTAGAGGTCCTGCACCCGGATGCCGACGCGCGACATCTTGTCGGCGTAGGTCGGACCGATGCCGCGGCCGGTCGTGCCGATCTTGCGGCTGCCGAGGAATCGCTCGGTGACCCGGTCGAGCACCGTGTTGTAGCTCGGGATGATGTGCGCGTTGGCGCTGACCTTGAGCAGCGAGGTGTCGACGCCGCGGGCCTGCAGGGCGTCGAGCTCGCTGAAGAGCACGCCGAGGTCGACGACGACGCCGTTGCCGATGATCGGGGTGACGCCCGGGGTGAGGATGCCGCTCGGCAGCAGGTGGAGGGCATATTTTTCGTCACCGATGACGACCGTGTGCCCCGCGTTGTTGCCGCCGTTGAACTTCACCACGTAGTCGATGCGGTCGCCGAGCAGGTCCGTCGCCTTGCCCTTGCCCTCATCGCCCCACTGGGCACCGACCAGCACGATCGCCGGCATCCGGGCCACCCTCTTTCACGTCTCGAATCGATGCGCCCCGCCGGGCCGACCCAGCCTAGCGGGTCGGTCCAGGCGTCGCCGCGCGCCCGGAGTCGTGCCCTTCGGCGGCAGGTGAGGCGGCAGGTTGATCGTCGGTCGGTCGGCAAGTGGTCGGCAGGTGGTCGGCATGGCCTGCCGCAGATCGTGTGCCGGCTGTGCACATACTGGGAACGAGCCGCGAATCATGTTGCCGTCGACACGAATTGCTCAACTGCGACGACACCCTGTCGATGGGCGAGGTCGATGAGCCGCGTCGATGGGCCAGTCGGACATCTCGTCGAGACGGCGCACCACCGCGGCAACCAGGGGCGCCACCCACACGCATCACACCGGCTCGTGCCCCGGCAGCCGGAGACAGGACGAGGTCATGACCACCCAGCGGACGACCGGCCGCAGCGTTCGATCCCTCGCACCCGCCGCCATGCCCGATCGGCCCGATCGGCCCGATCGGCCCGAGCGGCCCGGCCCGCTCGCCCGCCGTGGGCGGCGCACCCGGCTCGCCGTCGCGGCGGGCTCGACCCTTCTGGCCGGCGCGACGCTGCTCGCAGGCTGCGGTTCGGACAGCCCGGCATCGACGGCGAGCGCGAGCCCGACCAGCGCGACGAGCCCGGCCGCGCCGACCTCGACACCCCTGTCCGCGCCCAACTCGCCCGCGCCCGGGGGCCAGCCCACGGGCACCGCCTCGCCCACGGCGACGAGCACTCCGACCCGCAGCGCCGGCGGCTCGCAGGCGCAGGCACCCGATGCCGAGCTGCCGCACGACGGCGGCGACTACGGCGGCGAGCTCATCTCGGCGTGGACGGCCGGCGACCGCGTCGCCATCAAGCGGTTGACCTCGGCCGCGGCCGCGGCGACGATCACCGCGAAGAAGGCCCCGACCGGGCTGATCCTCACGACGTGCGAGGACGACCTGTGCAGCTGGAGCAGCGAGTCCGGCGCGCGCCTGACGCTGACCTTCGACGCCGCCAAGCTCGCCGGCGGGGAGCCGCACGCGATCCTGGCTGCCAAGGTCTCCTGACCCGGCGCCAAGGCCCTGACAAAGGTCCCTATTGTCCGCTCGCCTCGGGGCGGATCATGAAGGCGTCCCATCGCGAGGAAGCGACAGCAGGCGTCAGTCCCCCACCCGGACCCGCCGTCGAGCCCGACGCCACCTAGGGCCGCTCCCCCCGCGTTCCACACCAGTGCACCGGGGTGGCTGCCCGGGCACGCGCCGGACGACGACGTCCGGGGGAGCCGACCATGAGCACTGCCGCCCGCTACCCGGGAATCCAGAAGGTCATCAACGGAAACGGCGCGGTCGCGCACGTGATGAGTCACGTCTGCGGGGGTGTCATCGGCTACCCGATCACCCCATCGACCGAGATCGCCGAGCTCTACGAGGCAGCGCGCGCCGAGGGCGGAGTCAACGTCTGGGGCAAGCACTCCTTCTTCTTCGAGCCCGAGGGTGAGCACTCCGCCCAGAGCGGCGCGCTCGGCGCGGCGCTGACCGGCGGTCAGTTCATCTCCAACGCCTCCTCGAGCCAGGGCATCCTCTACGCGATGGAGTCCCACTACGTCACGGTGGGCAAGAAGATCGGCGGCTTCGTGCTGCAGGTCGCCGCGCGCGTCGTGTCCAAGCACTCGCTCAACGTCATGGCCGGCCACGACGACATCTACGCGCTGCTGTCCAGCGGCTACACGGTGCTCTTCGGGTCCAACCCGCAGGAGGCCGCCGACCTCGCCGCGATCTCGTATCGGGTGTCGTCGCTGTCGCTCATCCCCGTCGCCAACACGATGGACGGCTTCGCGACGTCCCACATGCTCTCCGAGGCGCTCATGCCCGAGCCCGAGCTGCTGCGCGAGTTCCTCGGCGACCCCGCCGGGCGCATCCCGTGTCCGACGCTGGCGCAGGAGATGCTCTTCGGCGCCAAGGGCCGCGCGTTCCAGCTCGGCGGCTTCCTGACCCGACACGGCCGGGACATCCCCGAGGCCGACGTCGCGGCGCTGCGGGCGTTCCTGGAGGCGCGCGGCGACGACATCGAGGCCGACGACGACGGCGAGCTCGTCGCGACGACCCTGTCGTGGCTGCCGACCGAGCTGCACGGGCCGTGGCGCCGGCAGTGGGTCAACGCGTGGGCCAAGGGCACCCGCCAGCTCGTGCCGGCGCTCGTCGACGTCGACAACCCGGGCCTGACCGGCCCGGTGCAGAACCAGCCCGACTTCCAGGCCGGCTCGGTCGACCACCGCACCCACTTCGCGTCCGCGGTGCCGGCGCTCGTGCGCCAGGCGATGGACGAGTACGCCGAGCTCACCGGCCGTCGCTACGCGCCGGTGCACACCTACGACGTCGAGGACGCCGACTACGTCTTCGTCGGGCTCGGCTCCGTCGGCGACGACGTGCGCGCCGTGCTGCCCTACCTGCGCTCCCAGGGCCTGAAGGTCGGCCTCGTCAGCGTCAAGCTGCTGCAGCCCTTCCCCGAGGCGGAGGTCGTCGCCGCGCTGGCCGGCAAGACGTGCGTCACCGTGCTCGAGCGCTCCGACCAGACGGTGCAGACGTCGCTGGTCACCGCCGCGCTCTTCAAGGCCGGTCAGAATGCGACCGCCGAACGTCACCCGGGCATCCCGGCGCTGACGCAGATTCCCACACTGACCACTGCGATCTTCGGCCTCGGCGGTCACGACCTGCAGCCGCGGCACCTCATCGCCGCCGCCCAGGCCATGACGGCCGACGCGCCGGCGCCGCTGATCTACCTGGGCTCGCAGTTCTTCGACAAGGACCCGGACCCGCACATGGCGGCCATCCAGGAGCGGCTGCGCAGCGCCTACCCCGAGACCGAGATCATGGCGCTGGAGACCGGCGACAACCCGGTGCTGCTGCCGCCGGAGGCGATGCGCATCCGCTTCCACTCCGTCGGCGGCTACGGCACGATCGCCACCGGCAAGCTGCTGACCGACATCCTCGCCGGCGTGCTCGGCATGCACAGCAAGTCGGCGCCGAAGTACGGCTCGGAGAAATCCGGCGCACCGACGAACTACTACATCACGCTCAGCCCCGAGCCGATCCTGCAGACGAACGCCGAGCTCGAAGAGGTCGAGGTCGTCATCTCCCCCGACCACAAGGCGTTCATCCACGCCAACCCGCTCAAGGGCCTGGCGCAGGGCGGCACGTTCATCCTCCAGACGAGCCTGTCGCCTGAGCAGATCTGGCGCGACCTGCCGCGGCACGCCCGCGACGTCATCCGCGACAAGAAGATCAACTTCTTCGTCGTCGACGCCTTCGCCGTCGCCAAGAAGCACGCCCCGACCCCCGACCTCGAGACCCGCATGATGGGCATCGCGTTCATCGGCGCCGTCGCCGCGTATGTCGACAGGGTCGCCTCCGGTGCCTCCCGCGAGGAGATCCTGGCGCGGGTCCGCGCGCAGATCGCGAAGAAGTTCGGCCGCAAGGGCGACACGGTCGTCGAGTCGAACATGGCGGTCATCATCGACGGCATCGAGGCGACCCAGCGGGTCGACTACGACTCCGAGGCGTTCGTCGAGATCGGCGCGACGCCGGCGCCGAAGCCGCTGCTCACCGTCGCCCTGTCGGCCTCGATGTGCCCGAGCACCCGCGCCGAGCGCACGAGCGGGCTCTTCGACCCGGCCTACTACGAGGACGTCATGGCCCGCCCGTTCCGGGAGGGCACGATCGGCGAGGCGCCCGTGCTACCAGGTGCCGGGCTGTTCATCCCCGCCGGCACCGCCGCCGGCAAGGACAAGGGGCTCTTCCGGCGCACCGTGCCAGAGTTCAACCCCGACGCCTGCACCGGCTGCATGGACTGCGCGCTGACCTGCCCGGACGCCGCGATCCCCAACACCGTGCACGAGATCCACGACCTGCTGCTCACCGCGATCTCCCGCATCGACGCGACCGCCGGGCAGCGCGAGGACCTGCGCCGCGAGGTCTACGGCATCTCCGAGCGCACCCGCGAGGCGCTGCGCCACCGCGAGGCCAAGGCGTTCCACGAGATCGTCGCCGACGCGGCCGGCAGCCGCGTGCGCTCCGACGCCGCGCTGTCCCGGACGTTCGACGCGGTCGTCGCGCAGCTGGCGACCTACCCGGTGGCGCGGACGCGTCCGTTCTTCGACTCGGTCGAGAAGGAGGAGCCCGGCAACGGCGGCCTCTTCACCGCGACGATCGACCCGTGGAAGTGCACCGGCTGCCTGGAGTGCGTCGACGTCTGCGGCCCCGGCGCGCTCACCGCCGTCGAGCAGGACGACGACCTGCTCGCGACCCTGCAGCAGCGCTTCGCCTTCATGTCGGCCGCCCCGAACACCCCGGCCCGGTTCCTGGAGGGCTCGGACACCCCCGACGGCGACATCAAGCGCCTCATGCTCGACCACGACACGTTCTGGGCGACCACGGGCGGGCACGGAGGCTGCCGCGGCTGCGGCGAGGTCACCGCGATCCGGCTCGTCATGTCGACGAGCCACGCCCTCGGCCACCGGCGCCGCACCGAGCACATCCGCGAGTTGACCGATCTCGTCGACCGGCTCTACGCCAAGGCCGCGACGGTGACCGACGAGGCCCGCAAGACCCGCATCGCGGGCGCCCTGAAGACGCTCGAGCACCGCCTCTACCTGCAGGAGGGCGGCCCGACCGGCAACGGCCCGGCGCCGACGATCATCGCCAACGCCACCGGCTGCAGCTCCGTCTACGCCTCGACGATGCCCTACAACCCGTATGTCGACCCGTGGGTCAACAGCCTCTTCCAGGACGCCCAGCCGCTGGCCAAGGGCATCTTCGAGGGCACCGCCGCGCACCTCGCGGCCGACGTGCGGGCCATGCGGGTCGCCGCGCTCGAGCTCGCCGACGCCTACGACCCGGCAGTGCACGACCGCGAGATCGCGACGCTGGGCTGGTCACGCTTCACCGCGGACGAGCTCAAGCTGCTGCCGACGATCATGACGATCGGCGGCGACGGCGCCTCTTACGACATCGGCTTCGGCGCGATGTCGCGGGTGCTCGCGAGCGAGACGCCGATCAAGATGATGGTGCTCAACTCCGGGGTCTACTCCAACACCGGCGGGCAGGCCTCGACGGCGAGCCTCACCTCGCAGGACTCCGACCTGGCCCGCTTCGGCGCCGCGCACGACGGCAAGCACGAGTCCCGCAAGGAGCTGGGGCTGCTCGCGTCGTTCCACCCGGGCGTCTTCGTGTGCGCGACGAGCACGGCGCTGCAGGGGCACTTCCTGACGAACTCGATGCACTACCTGCAGTACAGCGACGGGCCGGCGGTGCTCGACATCTACACCCCGTGCGGCTCCGAGCACGGCATCCCGGAGGAGGCCTCGGCCCGCCGCGCCCGGCTGGCCGTGGAGTCGCGGATGAACCCCGTGTTCGTGCACGACCCGCGCCGCGGATCGACGCTGCACGACTGGTTCTCGATCGAGGGCAACCCCGACATCGACGCGACGTGGACGACCACCGACCTGGCGTACAAGGGCGACGACGGCTCGATCCAGCTGCTGACGACGCCACTGACACCGGCGGAGTTCGCGCTCGGCGAGACGCGCTTCCGCAAGCACTTCCGCCGGTTGAGCACCGACCTGGAGCCCGCGGCGCTGCCGATCGCCGACTACATCGAGCTGCCGCGCGAGCAGCAGGCGGGGCACGTGCCGTTCGTCTACGCGACCGACGACGATCAGCACCTCATCAAGGTGGCGTGCTCGCCGCAGATCGTCGCGCTCGTCAAGGACCGCAAGCGTTATTGGCAGATGCTGCAATACCTGTCCGGAGCGCACGAGGCGCAGCTCGACGCGCTGCACAAGAGCGACCTGGAGGACCTGCGCGGCCGCTACGAGCAGGCGATGCGCGACCGGGAGTCCGCGATCGACGACATCGCCAAGGCGATGGCCTCGCTCGCCTCGACGAGCCGGGCGCCGGTCACCCTCGGCGCCTCGATCGGGATGCGGCCGGCCAGCGTCGCGCCCGGCGGGGTCGCCCCCGGCGCCGCGCCCGCGCCCGCGGCGTCCGCCACCGCCACCGCCACCGCCACCGTCGACGCGCCGATCTACCTCGCCGAGGCCGACGTGCCGCTGTGCAACGACTGCGGCACCTGCTACCAGGAGCTGCCGCAGTTCTTCGAGTCGACGACGATGGTCATCGACGGCGCCCCCACGAAGGTGGCCCGCATGATCCCCGGCGCGCTCGACACCGTGCCCATCACCCCGGAACTGACCAAGCGCATGGACCGGGTCAAGAAGACGTGCGATGCGGAGATCATCCGATGACGACGACCCAGCACCCCACCGGCAGTGGCTCCGGATCCGGCCGGCTCGGCGAGTGGCTCGCCGCCAACGAGACCCTGGAATCGACGCGCAACCGCGTCGACGTCCTCGAACACAGCGACGAGGTCGAGGGTTTCAACCGCCAGTTGGAGCTGCTCAAGCGGCGCCTCATCGGCGACCCCGGCGCGTTCCGGCAGATGTTCATCGACGACGGCGTCAACGCGGTCAAGTGGGAGTTCGCCCAGCCCGAGCTGTCCGGCGACTTCGCGCGGGAGATGTGGCGCATCCTCGTGCGCGGCGACGACGCCTCGCGGGTGCTCATGCGCTACGTGTGGGCGCTGCCGCTGAAGGGCAAGCGCTCGTTCATCCGGGCCCTCGACGCCCACCTGTCCGAGCAATACCCGATGTTCAAGGGGCTGAGCAAGGACTGGCCGGCGGGCAACTCGATCCCGCCGCACATCCGGGCGCCGCAGGAGCGGGCGACCGACTTCGGCCTCGTCAACGAGGGCTACCTCGGCTACATGAACGAGGGGCTGACCCGCGCCGAGGTCGACCTGCTCGTGTGGCTGGAGGCGCTGCGCGACAAGCAGTGCGAGGAGAAGCCCTGCGAGCTCGGCATCCACATCTCCGGCACACCGCAGGTCAAGGGCGGCTGCCCGGTCAAGATCCACATCCCCAAGGTGCTGGAGCTCGTCGGCACGGGGCGCTTCCACGAGGCGATGGAGCTCATCGAGTCGTGCAACCCGCTGCCCGACGTCACCGGCCGGGTGTGCCCGCAGGAGCTGCAGTGCCAGGGCGTGTGCATCCAGAACAAGATGCCGATCGCCATCGGGCAGCTCGAATGGTTCCTGCCCGAGCGCGAGAAGCTCGTCGACCCCGACTCCGACCGGCGCCGCTTCGCCGGCCGCGCCGACCCCTGGCTCGCGGCGACCAAGCCGCCGGTCGCGATCATCGGCTCTGGCCCGTCGGGGCTCATCAACGCCTACCTGCTGGCCGCCGAGGGCTTCCCGGTGACGGTCTTCGAGGCGTTCCACGCCCTCGGCGGGGTGCTGCGCTACGGCATCCCGGAGTTCCGGCTCCCGAACGACCTCATCGACGACGTCGTCGGCAAGATCAAGCTGCTCGGCGGGCGCTTCGTGCCCAACTTCGTCGTCGGCAAGACCGCGACGATCGAGCAGCTCAAGGAGGCCGGCTTCTGGCGGGTCTTCGTCGGCACCGGCGCGGGCCTGCCGAAGTTCATGGACGTGCCCGGCGAGCACTACCTCAACGTCATGTCCGCCAACGAGTTCCTCACCCGCGTCAACCTCATGCAGGGCCTGCGGGAGGAGTACGAGACCCCGCTGCCGGCCACGCAGGGCAAGCAGGTGCTCGTCATCGGCGGCGGCAACACCGCGATGGACGCCTCCCGCACCGCCCGGCGCCTCGGCGGGCACGTGACGATCGTCTACCGGCGCACCAAGGGCGAGATGCCGGCGCGCGTCGAGGAGCTCGAGCACGCCCTCGAGGAGGGCATCAACCTGCTCGTGCTGCGCTCGCCGCAGGAGTTCCTCGGCGACGACGCGACCGGCTTCGTCAGCGCCGCCGTGCTCGACGTTATGGAGCTCGGCGAGCCCGACGCCTCCGGCCGGCGCCGCCCGATCGCGACCGGCACGACCGAGGTGATGAAAACCGATCTCGTCATCATGGCCCTCGGCAACTCCTCGAACCCGATCATCAAGGACTCGGTGCCCGACCTGCACACCACGAAGTGGGGCACGATCGACCTCGAGCACGCCGGCTCGCAGGAGACCTCCGTCGAGGGCGTGTACTCCGGTGGCGACGCCGCCCGCGGCGGGTCGACCGCCATCAACGCCGCCGGCGACGGGCAGGCCGCCGCTCGGGAGATCATCGGCCACCTCGATGTGCCGCCCGCGACGATCCGCGCGATGGTCGCCAGCGCCAAGGACTACACCGACCGGGCCGCGACGGCCCAGGTCATCGTGTCCAAGAAGCACCTCGCCGACGGCATCGAGGAGATCGTCGTGCACTCCCCGGTCATCGCGGCCGCGGCGCAGGCGGGGCAGTTCGTGCGCGTGCTGCCGTGGGCCGACGGCGAGCTCATCCCGCTGACCCTGGCCGACTGGGACACCGATGCGGGCACGATCTGCCTCGTCATCCAGGGCGTCGGCACGAGCAGCATCGAGATGAACGCGATGAAGGTCGGCGACTCCTTCGCCGGCATCGCCGGACCGCTGGGCCGCCCCAGCGACATCCACCGGTATGCCGATGACGAGACCGTCGTCTTCACCGCCGGCGGGCTCGGGCTGCCGCCGGTCTACCCGATCGCCCGGGCGCACCTGCGCGCCGGCAACCACGTGACGCTCATCAGCGGATTCCGCAGCGCCGGGCTGCTCTTCTGGACCGGGCAGGACGAGCGGGTCGCGGCGCTGCAACGGGAGTTCGGCGACCGGCTGGACGTCATCTACACGACGAACGACGGCACGTTCGGCGTCGAGGGCTTCGTCACCGGGCCGCTGGAGCAGCTGCTCGACGCGGCGCAGGCCGGCACCGGGCGACGCATCGCCGAGGTCGTCACGATCGGCCCGCCGCTCATGATGCGGGCCGTCTCCGACCTGTCGCGCCGCTACGGCGTCAAGACGGTGGCGAGCCTCAACTCGATCATGGTCGACGCCACCGGCATGTGTGGGGCCTGCATGGTGCCGGTCGTCATCGACGGCAAGAACATCCGCAAGCACGCCTGCATCGACGGTCCCGAGATCGACGCGCACGTCATCGACTGGGACAAGTTCTTGCCGCGCTTCGGGCAGTTCAAGGCCCAAGAGAAGGCGAGCCGCGCGCGCCACGGGCTCTGAGGACGCGTAGACGGGAGCGGCGGCGGGTCGAGCAGGCCCGCCGCCACATCCTTCCGGGCCTGGAGGCGTCCGCCTCGACACGCAAGGCCACAACGTCGTACATCACACGGTCGCCGCCCCGCTCGCCACGCGAGCGCAGGCCGCTGACCTGCGGCGTTCCCGACGACGCCAGGTCTACACTCCGGGTTGATGTACGACGTTGCGGCCCCCGGATTGTCGACGGGTGCGCCCGCGGCGTGTCGCAGGCCCACAGCTGCCACGGCCTCACCACGTGAAGCGGGTGCAGTCCCCGGGGAAGGCGAACCAGGCCAGCGCCAGGCGGGGCGTGATGACCCGCAGGCCGCCCCCGTCGGCGCCCGACCACGAGGCGGCCGACGGGCTGTAGTCCAGCGGCGCGTATTTGCCGAACGCCTCGGCCAGCCGCGCGCCCAGTGGCTCGGCGTCGACGCGGACCGCCTCGCTGACGCCTTCGACGATGACCGCCTCGCGGCCGTCCTCGAGGCTCAGCGACACGTGCGGATTGGCCTCGACGTTGCGGGTGTGCCGCGTCGTCGGGGCGCCGTCATACCAGAACCGGCCGTCGACCCAGACCCCCCAGCGCGGCACGAGGTGCGGCCGGGAGTCGGGGCGCACCGAGGCGATCCAGTAGTGCAGCGCAGGCTCCAGCCGCCGCTCCACCTGCGCCCAGGCGAGCAGGCCCTCGTTGTCGTCGGGGAGCCCGTAGCCGTCCGGGAGCCGTGGACGTCCGACGCGGGGGGCCGGCAGCGGCCGGAGGTCTGCGCCGTCCTGAAGCATGCCGTTCTCGAGCATGGTCGTGACGCTACGCGGCGACAACGGAGGCGTCGAGCAGATCCGCATCAGAGCGCTCGCGGTCCGGCCGGTTCGACACCAGGCCGCCTGTCGGAGTTGCGGGAGTCTCAGAAGCCGAGCGCGTCGGCGGCTTCCGGACTGGAGTCGCGCAGGAACTGCGCGCACCGGGCCTGCTCGTCGGCCTCGCCCAGCTCCCCGGCCGCCCGGCTCAGCGCCGCGAGGGAGCGGAGGAACCCGCGATTCGGCTCGTGCGACCACGGCACCGGCCCCTGCCCCCGCCAGCCCGCCTTGCGCAGCTGGTCGAGCGAGCGGTGGTAGCCGGTGCGGGCGTACGCGTAGGCCTCGACGGTGAACCCCGTGGCCAGCGCGGCCTCGGCGAGCATGGCCCACGCCAGCGCCGACGAGGGATGCAGCCCCGCGGCCAGCGCCGGGTCTCCGCCGGAGGTCAGCTCGACCTCGGCCGGGTCGGGCGGCAGCAGCGTCTCGGGGATGCCCAGCAGATTGTTCGCATCGGTCATGCCCCCACCATCCCCCGCGCGCCCCCTCGAAGGCCAGCAGCCGGCTCGCGCGCCGCGTGCGGCGTGCCGACCGCATGCGCCGGGCGCCCCACGCGACGGGGCCCCGCGCGGGATGCGCGGGGCCCCGTCGACGAGCGGTCTGGCGTCAGCTCTGGTGCGTGCCGGCAGAGCGCAGGTTCTGGCAGGCCTCGACGACGCGGGCGGCCATGCCGGCCTCGGCGGCCTTGCCCCACGCCCGCGGGTCGTACTGCTTCTTGTTGCCGACCTCGCCGTCGACCTTGAGGACGCCGTCGTAGTTCGTCATCATCCAGCCGGCGACGGGGCGGGTGAACGCGTACTGCGTGTCGGTGTCGACGTTCATCTTGACGACGCCGTAGTCGACCGCGTCCGAGATCTCCTGCGGCAGCGAGCCCGAGCCGCCGTGGAAGACGAGGTGGAACGGCTTGTCGGTGTCGGTCTTGAACGCCTCGCGCACGGCATCCTGGGCGGCCTTGAGCACCTCGGGACGCAGCTTGACGTTGCCCGGCTTGTAGACGCCGTGCACGTTGCCGAAGGTCAGGGCCGTCATGTAGTAGCCCTTCTCGCCGGTGCCGAGGGCCTTCGCCGTGGCGATCGCGTCCTCGGGGGTGGAGTAGAGCTTCTCGTTGATCTCGGCCTCGACGCCGTCCTCCTCGCCGCCGACGACGCCGATCTCGACCTCGAGGATGACGTTGGCCGCGACACACTTCTCGAGCAGCTCCTGCGCGATCTGCAGGTTCTCCTCCAGCGGCACGGCCGAGCCGTCCCACATGTGGGAGTTGAAGATCGGCTCGCCGGTCTTCTTGACCTGCTCGGCCGACAGCTCCAGCAGCGGGCGCACGAAGCCGTCGAGCTTGTTCTTCGGGCAGTGGTCGGTGTGCAGCGCGATGTTGACCGGGTAGTTCTTCGCGACCTCGCGGGCGTAGGCGGCCAGGGCCAGCGAGCCGGTGACCATGTCCTTGATCGTGGAGCCGGAGCCGTATTCGGCGCCACCGGTCGAGACCTGGATGATGCCGTCGCTGTTGGCCTCGGCGAAGCCCTGGATGGCGGCGGTGATGGTCTGGCTCGAGGTGATGTTGATGGCCGGGTAGGCGAAGGAGCCCGCCTTCGCGCGGTCGAGCATGTCGGCGTAGACGTCGTGGGTTGCGATGGGCACTGTGCCACTCCTTGGGTAGGCGGTTCGTTCGGCGGCCGCGCGGGCCCGGGCGCTACCGCGACATCGACCGAGCGGGTGCATCTGGGCCTGTGGCGGCCCATGCAGGCCGGTGACGGCGCGGGACGCCGGACGCAGGCGGCCTCGACCAATCGCCATCCTATGCCCGGGTCAGCGCCGCCGGGCCGGGAGCGCCGCACCCACTCTCACCGGGGACGGAGGTCCCTCCTCGACCCGGCGGCAAGCCCAGGCGACAGACACCTGCCTGCCAGGAAGTGCGGGCAGACTGCTCCTCTCGGGCCGACGAGGTCCGCACTGGAGCGAAAGGTCACTCATGGACAGCACGCCCGCACCCCTGACGTCCGCCAACGCCGCCCTCGAGGCCAGGCGCAGCCGCCGCACCCGCACCGGCCTCACGCTCGCCGCCGTCAGCGCGTTGGCCCTCGGCCTCGGCGCGTGCTCGGCCGCGCCCGGCAGCGAGCAGGCGGCGTCCGCGAGCAGCGCCGCCAACCAGGGTGCCGCAGCCGTCTCCTCGGCGGCCGCCGGGGCCAGTCAGGCTGCGTCGCAGGCGAGTCGGGCGGCGTCCTCGGCCGCGGCCCAGGCCGGTGACGCGGCCAGCTCCGCGGCCGCCGCGGTCTCGGAGCGCGTGAACCTCGCGACCGCCTCGCGCGAGGAGATCGCCGCCGCGCTCAAGGAGAACGGCGTCACCGATGCCGACCGCTGGGCCGGCGAGATCGACACGCTCCGCAACTCCCCTGAGCAGCTGCGCGCCACGCTGCAGGAGGAGCTGGCCAAGCACACGATCGACGGCCAGACGCTGGGCAAGATCCTCGGCACCCTGCAGTACTAGGCACGCTGCAGTACTAGGCACGCTGCAGTACCAGGCACCCTGCAGTTCTGGACCCCTGCAGTTCTGGACCCCTGCAGGTCTGAGCCCGGTGCCAGTTCTGAGCACGGCGCGGTTGTGCGCGACACCCCTAACGCGGGGGTCGTTGGTCGAAGACGTGGGCGCGCACCCACGCATGCATGGCGATGGCAGCGGCGGCGCCGGCGTTCATCGAGCGCGTCGAGCCGAACTGGGCGATCTCCAGCACGTCGTGGCAGGCCGCGATCGCCGGCTCGGTCAGCCCCGGACCTTCCTGGCCGAAGAGCAGCACGCAGCGGCGCGGCAATCGATAGGTCTCCAGCGGCACCGCGCCGGGCACGTTGTCGACGCCGAGGATCGGCAGCGGCTCGCCCGCGTGATCGCCGGGCTGTCCGGCCGCCCACGCGACGAGCGCGTTGACGTCGGCGTGGTGGTGTTCGTGCTGGTAGCGGTCGGTGACCATCGCCCCCCGGCGGTTCCAGCGCCGCCGCCCGACGATGTGGAAGGCCGCGACGTTCATGGCGTTGGCCGTGCGGATGACCGACCCGATGTTGAAGTCGTGCCCCCAGTTCTCGACGGCGATGTGCAGCTCGTGCCGGCGCTCGTCGAGGTCGGCGACGATCGCCTCGTGCCGCCAGTAGCGGTAGGCGTCGACGACGTTGCGCGCGTCTCCGGCGGCCAGCAGCTCGGGGTCGTAGCGGGGGTCGTCCGGCCACGGCCCGATCCAGGGCCCCACCCCGACACTGTCCGGATCCGACAACGGACCCGCAGCGCCCGCACAGCGGACGGACGGGGGTTTGCGACACTCCTCACGTAGCGTGGAGGCCGTGTTCATGCCTCCCACCATCGACTGGATGGATCCGCAATACCTGCTCACCCGCTTCGGGACCAGCTTCTTCTGGGTCAGCGCGGCCATCGTGTTCATCGAGTGCGGTCTCCTCTTCCCGATCCTGCCGGGTGACTCGCTGCTGTTCGCGGTGGGCATGTTCATCCGGCGCGGCGATGTCGCCCTGGGCATCCTGCCCGCCTGCGTCATCCTCAGCGTCGCCGCCCTCCTGGGCAACGTCGTCGGCTACGAGATCGGCCGCGCGATCGGGTCCCCCCTCTACGAGCGGGAGGGGCGCTTCCTCAAGCGCAAGTATTTCGACCAGACCAACGCCTTCTTCGACAAGCACGGCAACAAGGCGCTCGTCATCGGCCGGTTCGTGCCGATCGTGCGCACGTTCATCACCGTGGTCGCAGGCGTGGGGCGCATGGAGCGGCGCCGCTTCTTCACATGGAGCGCCGTCGGCGCCATCCTGTGGGCCACGGGCGTCACGCTGCTCGGTTACTTCCTCGGCGGCATCCAGTTCGTGCACGACAACCTCGAGGCGGCGATCCTGCTCATCGTCGCGGTGTCGGTGCTGCCGATGGTCTTCGAATACGTCATGCACCGGCGCCGCACCCGCGCGATCATCGACGAAGCCGTCACCGCGGGCCACGACATCATCGACCCCGAGCGGCGCTGACACTCACCCCGCGCCCGACACGACGAAGGCCGGTCACCCCTGGGGGGACCGGCCTTCGTCATGCGCGGCCTGCTCAGCCCTGCGGGTCGGCGGGGCGAGCCTGCCCTGGCTGGCGCTGGTCCTGGATCGGGCTCGGCGTGTAGCCCTGCCCCAGGCCCTGGTCGGGGTCGTAGGCGGGCAGCTGGCCGGGCGCGTTGCCGCCGCCGACGCCCTGGGTCTGGCCCTGATTCGGCCCGTAGCCCTGGCCGCCCTGCCCGGGCCCGGCGATCGTGCCGCCGCCCTGACCGAAGTTGACCTGGGGCACGTTCTGAGCGGCGGGCTCGGCCTCGAAGTAGGGCTCCGTGCCGATGCCGGCCATGCGGGCCAGGAAGTTCGTCGGCACCGACTCGACCTTCGTGTTGAGGTCGCGGACGGTGGCGTTGTAGTAGCGCCGCCCCGAGGCGATGCGATCCTCCGTCGAGGACAGCTCGCGCTGCAGCTCGGTGAAGTTCGCGTTGGCCTTGAGGTCGGGGTATGCCTCGGAGATCGCGAGCAGGCGACCGAGGGCCTGGCTCAGCTCGCCCTCGTTCTGCGACGCGGCGGCCGGAGTGTCGGCGCCCTGCATGGCCTGCGATCGGGCCCGCATGACGGCCTCGAGCGTGCCGGACTCGTGCGCGGCGTAGCCCTTGACGGTCTCGACGAGGTTCGGGATGAGGTCGTGGCGCCGCTTGAGCTCGACGTCGATCTGGCGCCAGGCCTCCTGCGCGAGGTTGCGGGATGCGATGAGGCCGTTGTAGCCCGAGAATCCCCAGAAGACGACGCCGGCGACGACGACCAGGACGATGAGCAGGATGACGATCAGTGCGGTCACGTTCTTTCCCCTTGTGATGTAGGCGTGATCACGCCCGATCCTACGTGGGGCGCGTCTCGCCCCGCAGAACGCGCGGGCGCGTCCGCGGCGTTCCGCAGCGCTCGTCGGCGTTCCGCAGCGCTCGTCGGCGGTTTCGAGCCGGGAGATCGCGCGGCCGGCGGGGCCCTGACGCGCTACGACAGGCCGAGGTCGGCCAGGCCGTAGGCGAACCGGTAGGGCAGCCCGGCCGCCTCGACCGTGTCTCGGGCACCCGTGGAGCGGTCGGCGATGACGGCGACGGCGACGACCTCGGCCCCGGCCTCGCGACACGCCTCGACGGCGGTCAGCGCCGACCCGCCGGTCGTCGAGGTGTCCTCGACGACGAGCACCCGGCGGCCCTCGATGTCGGGACCCTCGATGCGGCGCTGGAGCCCGTGGGCCTTGCCCTCCTTGCGCACGACGAACGCGTCGAGGCGCTCGCCCGCGGCGGCGGCCGCGTGCAGCATCGCGGTGGCGACCGGGTCGGCGCCCATCGTCAGCCCGCCGACCGCGTCGACGGCGAGGTCGGCGACGAGCTCGCGCATGACGGTGCCGACGAGCGGGGACGCCTCGCCGTCGAGGGTGATGCGGCGCAGGTCGACGTAGTAGTCGGCCTCCTTGCCCGAGGACAGCGTCACCCGGCCGTGGACGATGGCCTTGGCCCTGACGAGGTCGAGCAGGGCTGCGCGGGCGTCGGCGCTGGGCGCGGTGGGGGCGGGGGTGTCGGGCATGGAGTCGGTCACGGCCGTCAGCGTAGTGGCCGCGTGCGGGCCCGCCGGCGGCCGACCGCGATCGACGCCCGGGTCACGAGGCGGGCGGGCAACACGTGCAGCAGGCCGACGAGCGCCTTGTAGTGCGCGCCCGGCACGCTCACCGTGCGCCCGCGCCGCAGGTCGGCCAGGGCGGTCTCGACGACGTCGTCGGCGTCGAGCCAGGCCGCCGCCGGCAACCGCGACATGCTCAGGTGCGCCCGATCGTGGAACTCGGTATGCGTGAAGCCCGGGCACAGCGCGGTGACGGTGACCCCGCGGGGCGCGAGCTCGACGGCCAGGCCCTGGGAGAACGTCGTCACCCAGGCCTTCGCCGCCGAGTAGGTGCCCGTCGCGGCGAAACCCGCGACCGACGAGACGTTGAGGATCGCCCCGCCGCCGCGCGCGCTCATCGCCCGCCCCGCCGCGTGACACAGCACGAGCACGGCGCGACACATGACGTCGAGCGCTCGCTCCTCCTGCGCCAGGTCACCGTCGACGAAACCGGTGGCCAAGCCGAATCCGGCGTTGTTGACGAGCAGATCCACGGGGGCGTCGGGCCGGCTCAGCCGGTCGGCGACGCGCTGCACGTGGTCGCGATCGGCAAGGTCGGCGGCGAGCACCTCGACGCCCACGCCACAGGTCTGGCGCAGCGACGCGGCGAGCGCGGCCAGGCGCTCCGCGTCGCGGGCGACGAGCACGAGGTCGTCACCCCGGGCCGCGAGTTGCGTGGCGAACTGGGCGCCGAGGCCGGCGCTGGCTCCCGTGACGAGTGCGGTGGTCATGCCCACGACGGTACGAGAGCGGGGGCGATCGGCCGGACGAGCCCGCCGTCAGGCCGCGAGGCCCCGGCCGGGCCCGCTACGCCTCGTCCGACCTTTGCGCCACCTTTGCGCAAGGACATCTCTCCTTGTCCGATTTCGCCCACAACGCGCCACGCCAGGAGTAGGTTCCCCCGTGGCTAAAAGGATTCAGGGTCCCTTCTGCGTCGCCACCTGTCCTCGCCAGTCGTTCAGCTGTCGAGACACCTGTCGAGCCTCGAGTGGGCCATGCACCACCACCCGGGTCGGTCCACCGGCCTCACGCCACGACAATCCCTGCCCGCCGGGCGCCTCTCACCAGGGGAAACGATATGACTCAAAGCGCCACGATCGTGCGCCAGAAGCCGCTCATGGATATGCGGCAGATCCTGTTGATGAACTTCGGCTTCTTCGGCATCCAGTATTCCTTCGGGATGCAGCAGACCGCGGTCAACCCGATCTACCAGATGCTCGGCGCAAACCCGCACGACCTGCCGATCCTCAACCTCGCCGGACCCATCACCGGTCTCTTCATCCAACCGCTCATCGGGGCGATGTCCGACCGCACCTGGTCGGACAAGTGGGGCCGCCGCAAGCCCTTCTTCCTCGTCGGCGCCATCGGCTGCTCGATCTGCCTCTTCCTCTTCCCGTTCGTCTCCGCGGTGTGGATGGCGGTGCTGCTGCTCTGGCTCCTCGACGCGAGCAACAACACCGCGATGGAGCCCTACCGGGCGTTCATCGCCGACAAGCTGCCCCCGAGCCAGCTCGCCAAGGGCTTCCTCGCCCAGTCGTTCTTCACCGGTTTCGGCATCACGCTGGCCAACATCTCGCTCTTCGTCTTCAAGCAGCTCATCGACGGCTCCACGGCCGCCGGCATCCCCTACTGGGTCGTCGGGTCGTTCATGCTCGGCGCGGTCTGCTCGATCGGCACCGTGCTCGTCTCGGTGCTCACGACGCCGGAGATCCCGCCGTCGGCCGAGGAACTGCGGGTCATGCGCGAGAAGACCGGCGGCGCCGGTCACGCCCTGGCCGAGATCAAGGAAGCCATCGTCGACATGCCGCCGGAGCTGCGCAAGCTCGCGGTCGTCTACTTCTTCCAGTGGTATGGCATGGCGGTCTATTGGCAGTTCGTCTCGGGGTCGATCGCGCTGTCGGTCTGGAACACGACCGACACCGAGTCCGCCGCCTATCAGGAGGCGGTGTCCTGGGTCGGCCTGGTCAACGGCTGGTACAACATCGTGACGTTCAGCGTCGCGTTCTTCCTCGTCGCTCTCGCCCGCAAGCGCGGCGCCAAGCTCGTGCACGCCGGATGTCTGGCGCTCGCCGCGGTCGGCCTGGTGATCTTCGCGAATATCAGCAATCAATACCTGCTGTTCATTCCGATCATCGGCCTGGGAATCGCCTGGGCCTCGATCATGGGTGTGCCCTACATCATGATCGTGCGCATGATTCCCTCGACCCGCTATGGCGTCTACATGGGCATCGTCAACATGATGATCGTCATCCCGATGCTCATCGAGAGCCTGTCGTTCGGCTGGATCGTCAGCACCTTCCTGGGCGACAACCCGACCCACGCGATCATGTTCGCCGGCGTCATGCTCGCCATCGCGGCGCTCGTCATGATGTGGATCAAGGAGCCCCCGATCGTGCGCGACGTCGACGACCTCACGGCCATGCCCGTCGGCGGCGGACACTGAAAGGGCGCCTGAGATGTCGATGAAGGATTACCGCACCGTCGTCGTCGGCACCGACGGGTCGCCCCTCGCCGAGCCCACCGTGGCCCGCGCCGCCTGGATCGCCGCGCGGGACGAGGCCGATCTCGTCATCGTGTGCGTCTGGTCGGAGCTCTCTCGGCGCGACGACGCGAAGAACGTCGCCACCGTGGGCGGCGACGCCCGCATCGGCGAGGTGCTCGGACGGCAGTCGGCCAGCCAGGCCGTGGCCGAGGCCGTGGCTGTCGCCCAGGCCGGCGGCGCGACGATCGCCGCCGCGCTGCTGGCCCAGGGCGAACCCGCCCAGGCGCTCGTGCAGATCGCCACCGAACGCCGGGCCGACCTGCTCGTCGTCGGCGCCATCCAGGACACGAGCATCGCCGGGCGCCTGCTCGGCACCGTCGCCGGCGACGTCGTGCGCGATGCCCCGTGCGACGTGCTGATCGTGCGCCCGGAGGAGCTCGCCGCGCTCACCGGGGCCATCGAGCTGCCGGTGCCCGAGGACGCCTGACGCGGCGCATCCCAGCGCCGCACCTGTCGCGGGCCGGTCGACTCGAACGAGTGGGCCGGCCCGCGGCCGTATGTCGTCATGTCGTCATCCGGCGCTCGGGGTCGGCGGGCGACGCAGGCCTCGCGTGCGGCCGAGCCTGTCGGTGCTGCCTCCTAGGGTGTGCAGCGTGAGATTCGCGACCTGGAACTGCAACTCCATCCGATCCCGCGCCGACCGCGCCGTCGCGCTGCTCGCGCGCCACGACCTCGACGTGCTCGCACTGCAGGAGACCAAGTGCCGCGACGACCAGTTCCCGCTGCTGCCGTTCGAGCAGGCGGGTTATGAGGTCGCGTGCCACGGCCTCAACCAGTGGAACGGCGTCGCGATCGTCTCCCGCGTCGGCATCGACGACGTGCAGGTCGGGTTCCCCGGCATGCCGGGATGGGGCGAGCCCACGCCCGCCGCCGAGGCCCGCGCGATCGGGGCAGTGTGCGGCGGGGTGCGGCTGTGGTCGCTCTACGTGCCGAACGGGCGCGAGCTCGGGCACCCGCATCTGGCCTACAAGCTCGACTGGCTGGGGCGACTGACGCAGGCCGGTAGGGAGTGGCTCGCCGCCGACCCCGACGCCCAGATCGCCCTGGTCGGCGACTGGAACGTGGCGCCGCGCGACGAGGACGTGTGGTCACCGGAGTTCTACGAGGGCAAGACGCACACCTCCCCGCCCGAACGGGCCGCGTTCGATGGGGTCGTCGAGGCAGGCTTCGACGATGTCGTGCGCCCGCGACATCCCGGGCCGGGCGTCTACACCTACTGGGACTACACACAGCTGCGGTTCCAGAAGCGCCAGGGCATGCGCATCGACTTCGCTCTCTGCTCGCCGGCGCTCGCGGCGCGGGTCACCGACGCCGAGATCGACCGAGAGGAGCGCAAGGGCAAGGGGGCCAGCGATCACGCTCCGGTGCTCGTGAGC
>JBDIAP010000037.1:0-27135 GCA_039812485.1 Kineosphaera sp. | reverse complement strand
CGGGAAATCCCGCGATGCCGCGAAGGGCAATGCCACGCAACAGTGGCCGGCGCAGCGTGCACAAACCGAGGCGAGGTCGGGCCGGAAAGCCATCGCCGAACGCTACGCGCCGACGCCGCTCTCCCCGTATCGTTCCGAAGGACTGCATCGCCGTCGTCCCGCCCGACACCGCCCGGGCACCCGGCGAAGGACCGACGCGGCTGCGTGTCCCTTATCGCCACACACCCTCAGCAGCAACCGACATCGACGTCCAGGAGGCACCCGTGACCGACACCGCCACCCACGAGGCTCATCACTACCCGCCGAGCCCAGAGGTCACCGAATACGCCAACGCCAAGGCGGACCTCTACGACCAGGCCGACAACGACTTCGAGGGCTTCTGGGCCGACCAGGGCCGCACGTACGTGACGTGGAGCAAGGACTTCGACCAGGTGCTCGACTGGTCGGAGGCCCCCTTCGCGAAGTGGTATGTCGGCGGCGAGCTCAACGTCGCCTACAACTGCGTCGACCGGCACGTCGAGGCCGGCAACGGCGACCGGGTGGCGCTGCACTTCGTCGGCGAGCCCGGCGATCAGCGCGACATCACCTACGCCGAGCTCAAGGACGAGGTGTCCAAGGCCGCCAACGTCCTGACCGACCTCGGCGTCGGCGCCGGCGACGCGGTCGCGATCTACATGCCGATGATCCCCGAGGCCGTCATCGCGATGCTCGCCTGCGCCCGCATCGGCGCCCCGCACACGGTCGTCTTCGGCGGTTTCTCCGCAGACGCGCTGCGCAGCCGCATCGACGACGCCCAGGCCAAGGTCGTCGTCACCGCCGACGCCGGCTACCGGCGCGGCAACCCCTCGCCGCTCAAGCCCGCCGTCGATGCCGCTGTCGAGTCCGCCGAGACGGTCAAGACCGTGCTCGTCGTCGACCGCGGCCACACGGACCCCGTCATGGTCGAGGGCCGCGACGTGTGGTGGCACGAGGCGATGGACAAGGCCTCGACCGAGCACACCCCGCAGGCCTTCGACAGCGAGCACCCGCTCTTCATCCTCTACACCTCGGGCACGACCGGGAAGCCGAAGGGCATCCTGCACACGAGCGGCGGCTACCTCGTGCAGACCGCCTACACCAACGCGATCGCGCACGACGTGCACCCGGGCGAGGACGTCTACTGGTGCACCGCCGACGTCGGCTGGGTCACCGGGCACAGCTACATCACCTACGGGCCGCTGGCCAACGGCGTCACCCAGGTGCTCTACGAAGGCACGCCCGACAGCCCGCACAAGGGTCGCTGGTGGGAGATCATCCAGGACAAGAAGGTCACGGTCTTCTACACCGCCCCGACGGCGATCCGCGCGTGCATGAAGTGGGGCGAGGAGATCCCGGCGAAGTTCGACCTGTCCTCGATCCGCATCCTCGGGTCGGTCGGCGAGCCGATCAACCCGCAGGCGTGGGAGTGGTATCGCACGAACATCGGCGGCGACGAGGCCCCGATCGTCGACACGTGGTGGCAGACCGAGACCGGCGCGATCATGATCAGCCCGATGCCGGGCGTCACCGACCTCGTGCCCGGCTCGGCGCAGAAGCCGCTGCCCGGCATCGCCGTCGACATCGTCGACGACGAGAAGAACAGCGTCCCCGACGGTCAGACCGGCCTGCTCGTCGTCACCAAGCCGTGGCCGGCGATGCTGCGTGGCATCTGGGGCGACCCGGAGCGCTACAAGGACACGTACTGGTCACGCTTCGGCGACCTCTACTTCGCCGGTGACGGCGCGCGCCGCGACGAGGGCGGCAACATCTGGGTGCTCGGCCGCGTCGACGACGTCATGAACGTCTCGGGCCACCGCCTCTCGACGGCCGAGATCGAGTCGGCCCTGGTCAGCCACGAGCGCGTCGCCGAGGCCGCCGTCGTCGGAGCCACCGACGAGATGACCGGTCAGGCGGTCGTCGCGTTCGTCATCCTGCGCGAGTCCGACGTCGCCGACGAGGACCAGGACACCCTCGTCGCCGAGCTGCGCAACCACGTCGGCAAGGAGATCGGCCCGATCGCCAAACCGAAGTCGATCATGATCGTCTCCGAGCTGCCCAAGACCCGCTCGGGCAAGATCATGCGCCGCCTGCTGCGCGACGTCGCGGAGAACCGCGAGGTCGGCGACGTCACGACGCTGACCGACTCCTCCGTCATGGACTTCATCAAGAACAACATGAAGGCCAAGAAGTAACCCGGCCGGCGGCGTCGGACGCGGAGGGCGGGCCCGGGACATCCCGGGCCCGCCCTGTCTGCGACCGTCCGCCACCTCGCCCCGGTGGCCGACGTCAGACGTCCAGCACCGGCAGCTCCTCGGCGGCGGCCTCGACCCCGTCGGCAGGCGTGGAGCGGGCCATGATGTCGATGGCGGGACGCAGCGCCATCCACCACTGCTCGACCGGCCGGCGGATCGTCAGGTCGGCGTCCTCCGGCAGGTGCGCGAGATTGCCGCGGGTCATGCGGCCCTCGACGAGCCCGACGAAGCTCGCGTCGCGACGGCCCTTGGCGAACTGCTCGAGGAGCTGGTCGATCGCATACGACACGAGCCGCGTCGCGAGCAGCCGGTCGAACGGCGATGGGCTGCCGCCCTGCTGCATGTGCCCGATGTGCGCCTCGCGCACGTCGAACGCGTCGCCACCCTCCTCCTCGAAAAGCCGAGCCAGCACGTTGGTCGTGTAGTGCTCGCTCGCCTCCTCGTTGCGCACGACGAGGTAGAGGCGACGACCCGCGTCGAAGGCCTGCTTCATCTCGTCGATGTCGTGCACGAGGGAGTTCAGCGTCACGCCCTCCTCGTGCAGGTAGACCCGCTCGGCGCCCGCCGCCAGGCCCGACATGAAGGCGAGGAAGCCGCAGCGGCGCCCCATGACCTCCGCGACGAAGCAGCGCCGGCTCGCGCTCGCCGACTGCTTGACCCGGTCGAGCGCCCACACCGCGTTGTTGAGTGCTGTGTCGGCGCCGATCGACAGCTCCGCGCCGGGCAGGTTGTTGTCGATGCTCGCCGGCACGCAGATGATGGGAATGTTGAACGCCGGGTAGCGGGTCCGCTCCGTCGTCAGCAGGTAGCCGGCCCGGTAGGCGTTGAAGCCGCCGACGATGAGGAGCGCGTCGATGTCGTGCGCCTCGATGCTGCGCGCCACGCCGTAGAGCTCCTCCTGCGTGGGGATGTGCCGGCGCGTGCCGAGCTCGGCGCCGCCCTCCCCCAACCAGCCCTCGACGTCCGCCCAGCCGAGCTCGCTGATGGCGCCGTTGAGGAGGCCGGGGAATCCGCCCGTGACGCCGAGCGGGCACAACCCCGCTTCGAGACCGAGCCGCACCGCCGCCGAGGCCGCGGCGTTCATGCCCGGCGCGAGGCCGCCGCAGTGCAGGATCGCGACGCGCTTGGCGCCCGTCGTGCTGGGGCTGACCGGCTGGGACAGCTCGGCGAACAGCTCGATCGCCTTGCCGAAGCTCTCGCCGCGCGCCGCGATCGCCTTGTCGTACTCGCCCCGCTCGATGAAGCCGGCCACGGCCCGCGTGTTGTCGATCGACTCCACGAGCGGCAGCCGGGCGATGCGGTTGCGGCGCACGCCGATGATGTGCGCCGGGGAGTGCACGTCGGCGGCGAGCACGTCCTCGACCGCGGCGAT
Source organism: Kineosphaera sp. (assembly GCA_039812485.1). GTDB lineage: Bacteria > Actinomycetota > Actinomycetes > Actinomycetales > Dermatophilaceae > Kineosphaera. The sequence continues at coordinate 23,493 of JBDIAP010000037.1, read as the reverse complement.
GCCGAGCAGCGTGCTCATCCACCGGTCGTAGGCGCTCGGGGTGCCGCCGCGTTGCACGTGCCCGAGGATCGTGATCCGCGCGTCCTCGCCGAGGTGCTCCTGGATGACGTCGTGGAGCCGGTCGACGTCGATGCGCCGGCCCTGCCGGTCGGCGGCGCCCTCGGCGACGAGCACGATGCTGTCGCGGCGCCCGGCGGCGCGGGCCGCCGCGAGCCGGGCGCACATCCGCTCCTCCCAGCCCTCCTCCGGCGGGTCCTCGGGCACGAAGACGGCGTCGGCGCCACCGGCGATCGCGGCGGACAGCGGCAGGTAGCCGCAGTGCCGGCCCATGACCTCGACGATGAACGTGCGCTGATGGCTGGCGGCCGTGCTGGCGATGGCGTCGACCGCCTCGATGATGCGGTGCAGGGCCGAGTCGGTGCCGATCGTCATGTCGGTGCCGACGAGGTCGTTGTCGATCGACCCGACGATCCCCGCGACCATGAGCGCCGGGTGCGCCTGCACGGTCTGCTCGTCGATCTCGCCGCGCTCGTGCAACTCTCGGAGCAGGTCGGGCCACTCGCGACGGAAGATGTCGGTGCCGGTGAGGCTGCCGTCACCGCCGATGACGACGAGCCGGTCGATGCCGCGCTCGAGGAGGTTGGCGGCGGCCCGCAGCCGCCCCTCACGCTCGCGGAAGGCGGCGCTCCGCGCGGTGCCGATGACCGTGCCGCCGCGGTGCAGGATGTTGCCGACGTCGTCCCAGGTCATCTCCTTGATGCCGGAGCCGCCGTCGACGGCGCCCTGGTAGCCCTCGTAGATCGCGAAGACCTGCGCGCCCAGGTGGATGCCCGTGCGGACGACGGCGCGCACCGCGGCGTTCATGCCTTGGGCGTCACCGCCGCTGGTGAGCACTCCGATGCGTAGCGGTGGGTGGTCGGGGGTCTGCTCTGCCGGCCGAAGTGTGTCCACGACCACCAGTGTGGCCGAGGGCACGCGGTCACGGTGCGGGGCGTTCCCGGGTCGGCCCGCGAGATGACCCGCAGGTGAAGGGCCGGCGAACCGGGGTGGCGAGTTCGCCGACCCCACGACAGCTCGCTAGGGTTTGGCTGGACTGACAAGCAGGGCCGCCCGGCCCTCGAGGAGGTATCGATGGCCACCTACAACTCGGAGCCGACCGCCCCGCAGGCACCGCGCGCCGCCGACCCGACGATCGGCAAGCTCGTCAACGACGCTCTCGTCGACGTCTCGACGCTGGTGCGCAGCGAGATCGCGCTGGCCAAGGCGGAGGTCGCCACCGACGCGAAGAAGGCGGGCAAGGCCGCGGGCCTGTTCGGCGCGGCCGGCTTCGTCGCCGTCCTCGGCGTGGTCTTCCTGCTGCACACCATCGCGCAGGGGCTCATCGCCGCGGGCCTGTCGCCGTGGCTGTCCTACCTCATCGTCACGCTGGGGCTGTTCCTCGTCGCGGGCGTCCTCGCGCTCGTCGGCAAGTCGGCCCTCAAGGGCTTCAAGGGCAAGCCGGAGCTCGCGATCACGTCGACGAAGCAGACCATCGACACCGTCAAGCGGGCCACCTCCGGCGACGTCACGAGCCTCGTGCGCGCCAGCGACCCGCACGACCACGGCGCCACGAGCCCGAGCCAGCTCGCGCGGCGGCCCTGAGCGCCGACCGGCGCGCCCGCGGCGAACCCACGGCAACAACCCCGGCCTACGACAACAACCCGGCAAGGACGGCACCGATGTCGACGACAGACAGCGGTGCCGTTCTCGTCCCCGGCCCGTGGGAGCACCGCTTCGTCACGGCCAACGGCACCCGCCTCCACGTCGCCGAGGCCGGCGAGGGGCCGCTCGTGCTGCTCGTGCACGGCTTTCCGCAGTTCTGGTGGACGTGGCGGCGGGCCCTGCCGGCGATCGCCGACGCGGGATTCCGCGTCGCCGCGCTCGACCTGCGCGGTCACGGGGCGTCGGACAAACCGCCGACCGGCTATGACGCGGCCACGATGGCCGCCGATCTCGCGAGCCTCGTGCGCAGCCTCGGCAGCACCGACGCGACGATCGTCGGACACGGCCTGGGCGCCTGGCTGGCGTGGGCGATGCCGCAGCTGCACCCCGAGGTGACCCGCGCGGTGGGGGCGCTCGCGATGCCGCACCCGCGGCTCCTCACCTGGCCGTCGCTGTCGTGGCGCTTCGCCCGGCGCGGCTGGGCGGGGCGGGCGCCCGCGTGGGGGGTCGCGGGGCGCACTCCCGCGACATTGCGGCTGGCCGAGCCGGCCGTTCTCGAGTCGTCGCTGCACGCGTGGGCCGCGCCCGGGTCGACGTGGCCGTCGACGGAGGTCGTGTCCCGCTACAGCTCGGCGCTGTCGTTGCCGTTCGCCGCGCGGTCGGCGACCGAGGCCCACCGGTGGCTCGCCACCGCGTCCCTGCGGCCGTCGGGGCGGGCGCTGCTGACACGGGTGGCCCAGCCGGTCGACGTGCCGGTCGTCCACCTGCACGGCCAGGACGATCCGCTGCTGTCGGCGGCGCGGGCCGAGCGCTCCGCGGGGCTCACCCGGGCCGGCTACGAGTGGCATCTCCTGCCCCGGGTGGGGCACTTCGTGCAGGAGGAGGCCCCGGCGGCGACGGTCGAGCTGCTCGTCGACTGGCTGCGCCGCCGGGCCGCGCGTCCTCAGGCCGCGCAGCGACCTGTGCCGACGGGCACACTCGCCGACGCAGCGGTGGCGAGCACCGGACGCAGCTCGTCGAGCGTCAGCGCGTAGGCCGTGTCCTCGTCGTCGAGGGAGCGCGCGAAGATCACGCCGGCCACGGCGCCGTCGGGCGTCAGCAGCGGTCCGCCGGAGTTGCCGGGGTGCACGTCGGCGCGCAACGCGTAGAGCTCGCGGGTGACCCCGGACGTGCCGTAGATGTCGTCGCCGCGGGCCGTGACCTCCCCCCGCACGCGGGCCGCCTGCACCCGGTAGGGGCCACCGCCGGGGTAACCGGCGACGACCGCCGAATCGCCGTGTGACAGCGTGGGACCCAGCCGCAACGGCGCTGCCGACGCGGGCAGCCGCGCCGAGAGCACGGCGAGGTCGCGGTCGGGGTCGAACGCGACGACCTCGGCGCTGATGCGGCGACCGCCGGTCGTCACCGTGACCTGCTCGGCTCCGGCGACGACGTGCGCGTTGGTGACCACGAGCCCCGGGGCCGCCACCCAGCCGCTGCCCTCCTGCGAGCGCCCGCAGTCGATGGCGAGGGCGTCGATGCGCACGACGGATGCGGCGACCGCGCGGATGGCGGGGGTCGAGGCGGCTTCCGCGTCGACGGCGTCGACGGGGGTGATCGGCTCGGCGCGGATGCCGTCGAAGGCGCGCGGCACGCCATAGCGGTCGAGGGTGACGAGCACCCGCCCCAGCACGCGATCACTCGTGGCGGGCATGACCCGGTCGATGGCGGAGAGCACCTGGGAGCGGGCGACGACCGTGCCGAGGCCGTCGGGCGACGACGCCCGCAGGATGCCCGCCGCGAACCACACCGTGGCGACGGCGACGGCGACGGTGAGCACCGCGCCGAAGACGTCGTCGAGCGGACCGGCGCCGCCGCGCCGCAGGCTGCGTCGCAGCGGCCACGCCAGCCGCGCGGTGATCGCCTGCCCGAAGGTGCCCAGCACGAGCACCCCGACGACGAGCAGCAGCGGCGCGGCGTATTGCTGCGCGAAGAGCCCCGTGCCGCCCGCCAGCGCCTCGGCGATGACCCCGGGCAGGAGCCACAGCGCGAGCGCGGCACCGCCGACGAACCCGACGGCCGACAGCACGGTCAGCACGAGTCCGCGGCGATAGCCCACGGCTGCGTAGGCGAGCAGCAGCACGACGAGCAGCAGGTCGAAGACGAGTGCGCTCATGGGGCGGCCTCGTCGGGGGTGCGGGGCGCGCCGAAGCGCTCCGGTAGCGGGCGGGCCCGCCCCTGGTCCCAGGGCCGCTCGAGCCCGGTCAGGCTCAGGACCCTCGACAGCAGTCCCGCGGTGAAGCCCCAGATGTAGAGCTGGGGGGTGTCGAAGGCGTGTCCGACGTAGCCGTTGGGGTGGGTCGCGACGATGCGATGGGCCGGGTCGGCCAACTCGGCGAGCGGCACCTGCCGCACGGCGACGACCTCGCGCGGCGACCGGGCCCACACGTGCGGCGGGGTGGGCGACCAGCCCACGACCGTCGTCACGACGGAGTCGCTGACCGGCACGAAGAGAGCGGGCAGCTGCCCGACGACGTCGACGTCGCCCGGCTCGAGCCCGACCTCCTCGTTGGCCTCACGCAGCGCGGCGGCCACGGGCCCGGCGTCACCGGGGTCGACCCGGCCGCCGGGGAAAGCGACCTGACCGGCGTGCGAGCGCAGCCCGCAGGCCCGCTCGGTGAGCAGCACGCTGTCGCGACCCGCCGCGTCCGGTGCGAAGAGCATGAGCACGGCCGAGGCGCGCCCGCCGCGCTCCGGCGGCAGGAACGCGCTGAAGTAGGCGGGGTCGACCCCCGCCTCCACTCGCTGCGCGAGCGTGCGCAGCCACTCGGGTCGGCCGCTCACGCCCGCACCTGCGCCGCCGGGCCCTTGACGAGCCGCGCGGCGGCCGCCGGGTCGGTCTCGCCGATGCCGTAGGAGGGGCACCACCGCGCGACCGGGCACGCCCCGCAGGCGGGCCGGCGAGCATGGCACGTGCGCCGCCCGTGGAAGATGAGGACGTGCGACAGCTGGGTCCAGTCGCGGCGCGGGATGAGCTCTCCGATCGCGTGCTCGACCTTGACCGGGTCGTGCTCGTCCGTCCAGCCGAACCGGCGCGCGAGCCGGCCGACGTGGGTGTCGACGGTGATGCCGGGCACCCCGAAGGCGTTGCCGAGGACCACGTTGGCGGTCTTGCGCCCGACCCCGGGCAGCGTCACGAGGTCGCTCATGCGCCCCGGCACCTGTCCGCCGAAACGCTCGACGAGGGCCGCGCCGAGCCGCAGCAGCGACTCGGTCTTGGCGCGATAGAAGCCGGTCGGGCGGATGATCTCCTCGACGTCGGCCCGGTCGGCGGCCCCGAGCGCCACGGCGTCCGGATAGCGCGCGAAGAGTCTCGGCGTCACGCCGTTGACGCTGACGTCGGTGGTCTGTGCCGACAGCACGGTGGCGACGAGCAGTTGGAAGGGATTCGCGAAGTCGAGCTCGCAGTGGGCGTCCGGGTAGCGCTCCTGCAGCACCCGGGCCATGCGTCGGGCGCGGCGGGTGCGGGCGAGCGGCGTCTCGACACGCCCGGCGGCGGGCGCCGCATCGTGCGCTTGCGAGGAGTCCACGGCGAGAGCCATTGCCTCGGGGTGATCTTGCTGCTGGGGCACGCTGGTCAGCCTAGATCCGGTCACTGGGACAGTCCTGGGCGTCGAGTCGACGGACCCTGCCTCTGGCAGACTAGGGAGCGTGGACAACGACGTGGTACGGCAGGCACCGCTCTTTTCTTCGCTGACGGACGATGACGCCGCCACGCTCCAATCCTCAATGACCGCAGTCCAACTCGACCGCGGCGAGGTCCTCTTCCGGGAGGGTGAGCGGGGCGACCGGCTCTACGTGCTCACCCACGGCAAGATCAAGCTGGGGCGCACGAGCTCGGACGGCCGGGAAAACCTCGTGGCGATCATCGGGCCGGGCGAGATGTTCGGCGAGCTGAGCATGTTCGACCCCGGGCCCCGCAGCGCGACCGCCACCTCCGTCGCGCGCTGCGATCTCATCAGCCTCGGGCACGATGCCTTCAACGCCTTCCTCAGCGACCGACCGCTCGTCGCGCAATCACTCCTGACCGCCCTGGCACGGCGGCTGCGCCGCACCAACGACTCGCTCGCCGACCTCGTCTTCACCGATGTGCCCGGCCGCGTCGCCAAGGCGCTGCTCGACCTCTCCCATCGGTTCGGCCAGCCCGTCGAAGGTGGGGTGCGCGTGCCGCACGACCTCACGCAGGAGGAGCTCGCCCAGCTCGTCGGCGCCTCGCGCGAGACCGTCAACAAGGCGCTCGCCGACTTCGCGGGCCGCGGCTGGCTGCGGCTCGAGCCGCGGGCCGTCGTGCTGCACGACGTCGAGCGGCTCACCCGCCGGTCGCGCTGAGACCCGCGCTCCGCCCCGCGCCCCGTGCTCAGCGCAGGTATTCGAGCTGGGCCCGCACACTCTGTCGCGCGGCGGGCCACACCTCCCGGGGGGCATCGGCATAGACGGTGCGCACGACCTGCTCGACGACGTCACCGAAGCCGGGGGCCTGCGGCCCGGGCACGGAGTCGACGCCTGCGGCGTCGAGCGCCGCCCGCACCTGGTCGAGCCGCTCGTGCCGGTGGGCCACGTAGTAGTCGATGACCGCGAGCGCGCGCGCCGCGGGCCTCACGGGGTGACCGTGCCCGGGCAGCAGCACCTCGACGTCCTCGCGCGCGCACAGCTCGCGCAGCCGCGCCAGGCTCGCCAGGTAGGGGGCCAGGGCTCCGTCCGGCCAGGTGACGACCGTCGTGCCGCGCCCCAGAATCGTGTCGCCGGTGAGCAACGCCCGCTGCTGGGGCAGCCAGAAGCACACCGAGTCGTGCGTGTGCCCGGGCGTGGGGATCGCCTCGATGCGCAGCCCGTCGACGTCGTGCCCGGGTAGGTCGAGGGGCTCCCCCGCGTCGCGGCGCGCGGCCTGATGCTGGCCGGGGAAACTCAGCGGCGCCCCGACGAGCCGCGCGACGTGCTCCGCGCTCTCGGTGTGGTCGTCGTGGCCGTGCGTCAGCAGGACGAGCGTGATGCGCACGCCCGCGCGACGAGCGGCGGCGACGATCGCCTGGGCATGCCCGTCGTCGAGCGGGCCGGGGTCGACGAGGGCGGCCTCCCGTCCCTCCGGCCGGTGCAGGAGCCACGTGTTCGTGCCGTCGAGCGTCATGCCGGAGGGGTTGGGTGCGAGCACGCAGGTGATGCCGGCCGCGACCCGACCGCCGCGCCACGGCTGCGCCGGGATCGGCGGGGCCGAGGCCGGGATCGGCGGGGGCGGGGGCGGGATCGGCGGGGGCGGGGGCGGGGGCGGGATCGCGGTCGGGGCCGCGGGTTCCGGCGCGGTCGTGTCGTCGAGTGGGTCGGGGGTCATGAGATTCCCTCGCAGACGAGCACGACGTCGCCGTCGCGCCGGACGGGCACGGGCAGGACGCGCGGGAGCGGTCGCTGCGGCTCCTGCGCCATGAGCCGGGCGACGCCGCCGCCGGCGGCGAGGCGACGTGTCTGATCGATGGTCGGCGGCAGCAGCGTCACCTCGCCCGCCGCATGCTGCGCCAGCAGCTGCGCGGGACGCACCCAGCCCGCGGTCTGCGCCTCGCTCGTGAGGCCGTCGGGCTGCTGCCCGCTCGGCACCCGCGCGAGGAAGAAGAAGGTGTCGTAGCGTCGCGGCTCGAACTCCGGGGTCACCCAGCGGGCGCGCGCCCGCAACAGGTCGGTGCGCAGGGCGAGCCCGCGCGACTCGAGCACGTGCGCGAACGCGGTCTCGCGGCGCACCAGGGCCGCGCGGGCGGCCGCCCAGTCTGCCCCGCCGACTTCCGCGCCAACTGCCCCGCCGACCTCCGCGCCGACTTCCGGGGGGCGGCCGTCGGGGTCCGCGGCCAGCAAGACGCCGCACTCCTCGAAGACTTCGCGAGCGGCCGCGACGACCAGCTGACGGGCCAGCGACTCGGACACGCCGAGCACGTCGGCCCAGGCCGCCGGCCCGGGGCCCCGCCACGGCAGGTGCGGGTCGTCGTCGCGCAGGTCGACCCCGCCGCCGGGAAACACCGTGACGTCGGGCGCGAACGCCATCGACGCCACGCGCCGCATGACCCACACCTGCACGTCGCCGCTGCCGCCACTCTCACCGCTCGGGCCACTGCTGTCGCTGTCACTCGCACCGGTCGAGCTGCTGCTGCCACTGTCACCGCTGGCGCCGCTGCCACCGCTCCCATCGCTGCCGAGGCTGTCACCACAGCCACAGCCACAGCCACGGCCACCGCCGACAGCCGCCGTGCCGGCGGTTGCGGAGCCATCCGCGCGATCACCAGCGGCTTCGCCGTCGAGCGCGTCCCGCACGAGCATGACGGTCGCGGCCGGCCGGGGGGTCGCCACCTCCGCGACCTCGCCGGCCAGCCAGCGTTCGCCGTTCTCGCGCAATCGGCGCGGGAGGGCGAACACCGAGGGGTCGGACGGCTCGCTCATCGACGGATCAGCCGCGCTCGGGCACGGCGATCAGTCGTCGGCGAGAGCGACGACGACCTCGACCTCGACGGGCACGTCGAGGGGCAGGGCGACGACGCCGACCGCGCTGCGGGCGTGCACGCCGGCCTCGCCGAATGCCGTCGCGAACAGCTCCGACGCCCCGTTGACGACGCCCGGCTGACCGGTGAACGAGGGGTCGCTGGCGACGAAGCCCACGATCTTGACGACCGAGGCCACGTCGTCGAGGTCGGCGACCGACGCGATCGCGGCGAGCGCGTTGAGGGCGCACAGCTGCGCCATCTCCTTGGCGCGTTCGGGCGAGACGAGCCCGTCGCCCTCCCCGACCTTGCCGGTCTGCGCGGGCTTGCCGTCGACGAACGGCACCTGCCCGGAGACGTAGATGCGGCGCCCGTCACGCTTGGCGGGCACGTAGGCAGCCACCGGCGGCACGAGCGACGGCACGCTGAGCCCCGCGGCGGCGAGGCGCTCTTCGACCTGGCCCATCGCCCTACTCCTTCGGCCGCTTGAAGTAGGCGACGAGGTTGCCGTCGGGCATGACGAGCGTCTGCACGAGCTCCCACCCGTCCTCGCCCCAGTTGTTGAGGATCTGTTGCGTCGCGTGCACGATGAGCGGCGCCGTCGCGTATTCCCACCTGGTCATGGCGGCCACTCTAGCCAGCGGGGCCGCTGGGGCCAGCCTGCTCCTAGACTTCCAGCCATGGCACAGGTGGAGGGCGACCCGCACGGGGCAGCACCGGCGGACACCGCCGAGGAGCCGGCGGCCGCCCTGCACGACTGGCGGGGGGTGCGCCTCCACGTCGTCACCGGCAAAGGCGGCACGGGCAAGACGACAGTCGCCGCCGCCCTCGCCCTGACCCTGGCCAGCCTGGGCAAACGCGTCCTCCTGTGCGAGGTGGAGGGTCGCCAGGGCATCTCGCAGGCGCTCGACGTGCCCCCGTTGGCCACGCGGGAGGAGCGCATCATGCGCGTCTCCGGCGGCGGCGAGGTGTGGGGCCTGGCGGTCGAGGCCAAGGCCGCGCTCATCGAATACCTGGCGCTCTTCTATCACCTGGGCTCGGCGGGCGGTGTGCTCGAGCGGCTCGGCGCCATCGACTTCGCGACGACGATCGCGCCCGGGGTGCGCGACGTGCTGTGCATCGGCAAGGTCTACGAGGCCGTCGGGCGGCGCGAGTCCGGCGGCGAGCTGCGCTACGACGCCGTGGTGCTCGACGCGCCGCCGACGGGCCGGGTGCTGCCCTTCCTCACCGTCAACGCCGAGGTCGCGGGCCTGGCCAAGGTCGGCCCGATCCGCAACCAGGCCGAGTCCATCACCCGCATGCTGCACTCGCCGATGAGCCGGGTGCATGTCGTCACGCTCCTCGAGGAGATGCCGGTGCAGGAGACCGTCGACGCCGTCGCCGAGCTGGCCGAGCACGGCTTCGGCGTCGGGGCGATCATCGTCAACCAGGCGCGGGCGGCCTACTTCTGTCCCGAGGACAGCGACATGCTGCTCGCCGGCTCCGTCCGAGCGGAGGCGGTGGCCGCCGCGCTCGACGAGGGCGGCGGGCTGGGCTCGCGGCTGTCGTCGGCGGCCGCGGCGACCGCGTTGGTGTCGCAGGCCCAGGCCCACGTCGAGCGCATCGCGCTCGAGGACTCCCAGCTCGTGACGCTCGACGCGCTCGGGGCGCCGGTGCACGTGTTGCCCCACATCCTCGACCCCACGGGGGCGAGCAGCGTGCGGGAGCTGGCCCAGCAGCTCGCGGATCAGGCGGTGTGGGGATGAACGCCTCGTCCCGCCCGCAGCCTCGGTCGGTGTCGACCGACCGGCTCGACCTCGACGCGCTGCTGCGCGATCCGGCCACCCGCATCGTCGTGTGTTGCGGCTCGGGCGGCGTCGGCAAGACGACGAGCGCTGCGGCCCTCGCGCTGCGCGCCGCGGAGTCCGGACGCACCGTCGCCGTCATGACGATCGACCCTGCGCGCCGGCTCGCGCAGGCCCTGGGGCTGAACGCCCTCGACAACACCCCGCGCACGGTAGCGGGTGTCGGCGCCGAGTCGGGCGGCCGCCTCGACGCGATGATGCTCGACATGAAGCGCACCTTCGACGAGGTCGTGCAGGCGCACGCGAGCCCGGAGAAGGCCGAGCAGATCCTGGCCAACCCCTTCTACATCGCGTTGTCGAGCTCGTTCGCGGGCACGCAGGAATACATGGCGATGGAGAAGCTGTGGCAGTTGCACTCGCAGCGCGGCGAGTCGGGCGCGCCGCGGTGGGACCTCATCGTCGTCGACACCCCACCGTCCCGCTCGGCGCTGGACTTCCTCGACGCGCCGGAGCGGCTCGGGAGCTTCCTCGACGGGCGGTTCATCCGGCTGCTGCTCGCGCCCGCCAAGGTCAGCGGTCGGGCCTACCTCAAGGTCGTCTCCAAGGGCATGGGCCTGGCGCGCAGCGCCCTGTCGAAGGTGCTCGGCACCCAGATGCTCGACGACGTGCAGACGCTCGTCGCGGCGCTCGACACGATGTTCGGGGGCTTCCGGGAGCGGGCGGACAAGACCTACGCGCTGCTCCAGCAACCGGGCACGGCCTTCGTCGTCGTCGCCTCCCCCGAGCGCGACGCGCTGCGGGAGGCCGGCTATTTCGTCGAGCGGCTACGGGCCGACGCGATGCCGCTGGCGGGGGTGGTCGTCAACCGCATGGTGCGCACCCAGGTGCCCGAGCTCGACTCGGGCCAGGCCGAGCGACTCGCCGAACGACTCGGGCAGCGGCCCGGCGACACGGCGGCGGGCCCATCGGCAGGGGCGGACACCTCGGGGGCCACCCTGGTGCCGCAGATGCTGGCGCTGCACGCCGATCTGGCGCGCACGGCCGTGCGTCACCAGGACGCGGCTGGGCGGTTCGCCGATCGGCACCCGGGCGTGCCCATCGTGCCGGTGCCACTGGCGCCGCTCGATGTGCACGACCTCGACGGGTTGCGTCACATCGCCGATGATCTGACGCGGTCCGAGCCCGTCTGAGCCCGTCCCGGCCGAGCCGACCGCAGATGCGGTGTCGGGTCGGGCGCGGCCGCCGAGGCGCCGAGCGGGGACGGGGGTCAGGCGGACTGCTGGCCCCTCTCGAAGAGCGCTCGCCACGACGTGACGTTGGGGTGGCGGCGCAGCATCGCGCGGCGCTCCCGCTCGGTCATGCCGCCCCACACCCCGAACTCGGTGCGGTGGTCGAGGGCGTCCGCGAGGCACTCGCGCACCACGGGACAGCGCAGGCAGATCTGCTTAGCCTGCTGTTGTGCGGCGCCCTGCACGAAGAGGGAGTCCGGCTCGGTCTTGCGACAAGCTGCCGACGGTGCCCAGTCCTCCATGAGTCGGAGCTGACGGCGCATCGGCGCTGATGAGATCGTCATTTTAGGCCTCTTGTTCTCACTACGCTCAACCCTGAGCGGTAGTCCAGCTCGCGTGGCAAATCGTTGGGCAAACATAACCGTCTGACGCATAAGTCGCCAGGTTCCCCAACACGCCGATTGTGGCACAGGGATAGGTGTCGCGTCACTCCCCAATCAGTGCATTTTTTTTCGACCACCCATGATCGCCAGAGTACGCAGACCCGTTCGCGCGGCCCGCAGGCCCACGCACCCGCGCGTCCGCGTCGGAGCCCGGCTTGTCAGACTCGCGGTTTACCCTGACGCCATGAGCCCCACACCTGGCGACTCCTCGGGCTACGTCTCGGGAACCTCCGCGACGTCGGCGGCCTCCGCCGACTCCCGACACAACCCGCCCACGCCGCCGGAGGGCTCCGGGAGCTCCGATCGCGCCGGGATGGGCCATGCGTTCAGCCTGCTCGGCGCGTTCGTCGCCCTTTCGATGGTCACCGGCCTGCTGGGCGCCGGCATCTTCGTGCCGATCGTCGGGCTCGCGGGGCTCACGGCCAAGGAGGCGATCGGCACGTTCGACGCGCTGCCCGCCGAGTTCACGGCGTCGCCCATGGCCCAGCAGTCGCAGATCCTGGCCTCCGACGGCAGCGTCATCGCGACCCTGTACGAGGAGAACCGCACGGTCGTGCCGTTGAGCCAGATCGCGCCGGTCATGCGCGACGCGCAGGTGGCGATCGAGGACTACCGCTTCTTCGACCACGGCGGCATCGACGCCCGCGGCATCGCGCGCGCCCTCTTCCAGACGATGCAGGGCGAGAAGCAGGGCGCGTCGACGATCACGCAGCAATACGTCAAGCAGACGCGGGTCTACTCCGCGCTCAAGGACGAGGACATCAAGGCCGCCAACGCCGCCCAGGCGCGTGGCGGCATCCCCGGCATCGTGCGCAAGCTGCAGGAGGCCAAATACTCCATCGCGCTCGAGGAGAAGCTCAGCAAGAACCAGATCCTCGAGGGCTACCTCAACCTCATCTACTACGGCGCGGGGGCGTATGGCGTCGAGGCCGCCGCGCGGCGCTACTTCGGCGTGTCCGCGGCGAAACTGTCCCTGCCGCAGGCCGCCATGATCGCCGGCATGGCGCAGCGCCCCGGGGCCACCGACCCCTTCACCTACCCCGAGCGGGCCACCGCCCGCCGCAACGACGTGCTGCACCGCATGCAGGAGACGGGCCGCATCTCGACCGCCCGCATGCGCGCCGCGATCAACACGCCCATCGAGCTCAACCCGACCAAGGGTCAGGCCTCCTGCCCGGCGTCCAAAGACCCCTACTTCTGCGACTACGTCAAGGCCTGGCTCATGGAGCAGCCGTCGCTCGGCGCGACGCCCGCCGAGCGCGAGAAGCGGGTCTACCGCGGCGGGCTGAAGATCCACACGACCTACGACATCGCGCTCAACAAGCAGATCAAGGAGGCCGTCAACAACAGCGTGCCGGTGGGCAACGGCCGGCGGCGGGGCGCGGCGGCGGCCGTCATCGAGCCGGGCACGGGGCACGTCATCGCGCTGGCGCAAAACACGAAGTACGTCACCGGGTCCAGCAAGAAGTTCGGCGACACCTCCGTCAACTGGACCGTCGACCAGCGCTACGGCGGGTCCGGCGGCTTCCAGATCGGCTCGACCGCCAAGATGTTCGCGGTCGTCACGGCCCTCGAGCAGGGCTTGTCCGCCTACACCAACATCAACGCCCCCGCCGACGGCACGCGCTACTCGGCAAGCCGGCTGGGGGGCACTCCCTGCGGCTACATCGGCGGCTACGCCCCCTTCAACGCGGAGAGCAACGAGCACGGCAGCATGTCGCTGCGGCACGCCACGGCGATGTCCGTGAACACGGCGTTCCTGCAGCTCGCATCGATGGTCGGGGTGTGCAACGAGCGCGCGACGATGAAGAAGATGGGGCTGCACACGGCCACCAACGGCGAATACGGCGAGTCCGGCATGGCCGCGGTCATCCTCGGCGCCGACAACGCCTCGCCCCTGACGGTCGCCACCGCCTACGCGACGCTCGCGGCGGGCGGCAAGCGGTGTGATCCCGTGCCGGTCTCGCAGATCACCGCCTTCGACGGCAAGAAGTATGCGGTGTCCACCGGCAACTGCAAGCAGGTCGTCGACCCGGTCGTCGCCTACCAGGCGACGCGCATCCTGCAGTCGGTGCTCACCGAGGGCACCGGCAAGGCCATCGGCATGCCCGGTGGCCGTCAGGCGGCCGGCAAGACGGGCACGTCCGACCTCAGCAAGCAGACGTGGTTCGCGGGGTTCACTCCGCAGCGTGCCGCCGCGGTGTGGGTCGGCACGCCCGACCCGCCGCGCGCGATGCCGGGCGTCTACGGCGCGACGATCGCCGGACCGCTGTGGGGGCGCGTCATCACGCTGTCGAGCAAGGGGCTGCCCGAGGAGCGCTTCAAGGTGCTCGACAACGGCGAGACCCAGCAGGCTCAGGTGCCCGACGTCATCGGCCGCAGCGAAGGGTCCGCGACCCGGCGTCTCGAGGCCGCGGGCTTCAAGGTCGAGGTCGCCGCCCGCAAGGTGCGCGCCAACACGATCGCGTGGGGGCGAGTCGCCGACATGTCGCTGCCGGCGGGCGAGTTCGCGCCCAAGGGCGAGACCATCACCCTCTACCTCTCGCGGGGGATCCCGCAGCCCGTGCAGCCTCGACGCACTCAGGCCGACAACGGCGGCAGCGGGAACAACAACGGCAACAACGGTGGTGGCAACAACAACGGTGGCGGCAACAACAACGGCGGTGGCAACAACGGCGGCGGCAACAACAACAACGGCGGCGGCAACGGTGGCGCCGGCAACGGTGGCGACAACAACGGCAACGGTGGCGGCAACGGCAACAACAACGGTGGGGGCGGCGACAACAACGCCCCGGCTCCCAACGCCGACCAACCCAACGCCGACGCCAACCAGGGGCAGAACAACTGATGGGCCCGCTGCTGCGAGCCGGCGCCGGACTCGCTGCGGCCGGGGTGGGCGGGCTGACCTACGCCGGGCTCATCGAACGCAATGCCTACGCGCTGCGCTCGTTCACGCTGCCGGTGCTGCCCGTCGGGGCCGAGCCGGTGCGCGTGTTGCACTTCTCCGACCTGCACCTCATGCCCGCGCAGCGCCGCAAGGTGCGGTGGGTGCGTGACCTCGCACGGTTCGAGCCGGACGTCGTCGTCAACACCGGCGACAACATCGCCCACCCCGACTCGGTCGAGCCGCTGCTGCACGCGATGGAGCCCTACCTCGACCGGCCGGGAGCGTTCGTGCTCGGGTCCAACGACTACTTCGCGCCCGGCAAACGCAACCCGTTCCACTACCTGGTCAAGAAGCGAATCAAGCCCAAGACGCCGCGACTGCCGACCGACGACCTCGTCGAGGGGCTGGCCGAGCACGGCTGGTCGAACCTCACCAACGCTCGCGGGTCGTGGCACGTCAACGACCTCGACCTCGAGCTCGTCGGCGTCGACGACCCGCACCTCAACTATGACGACTACGCGGCGGTCGCCGGCGCGCCCGACCCCGACGCGCACCTCAAGGTCGGCATCTGCCACGCCCCCTACACCCGCGTGCTCGATGCGATGAGCCGCGACGGGGCGCAGCTGCTCATCGCCGGCCACACGCACGGCGGGCAGCTGGCGCTGCCGCTCTTCGGGGCCCTCGTCACCAACTGTGACCTCGACACCCGCCGCGCCAAGGGCGTCTCGCGATGGTGGCCCGGTGCCAACGGAATCCCCTCCGCGCAGGCCCCCGAGCGTGCCGCGTGGATGCACGTCTCCGCAGGTCTGGGCACCTCGCCCTACGTGCCGTTCCGCTTCGCCTGCCGCCCGGAAGCAAGCCTCCTGACGCTCGTGCCACGGGACGCCCGAGCGGCCTGAGCCGACCCCGGGGCCGATTCGGTCCCGGCCGGGGTTGTCGGCTATCGTAGGGCGGGCGCCGGGCCCCGGATGGGGGCCGACGACAGCCACGGGGTGTGGCGCAGCTTGGTAGCGCGCTTCGTTCGGGACGAAGAGGCCGCAGGTTCAAATCCTGTCACCCCGACCACTGACTCCAGGGCTCTGATCTCCGGACACGCGCAGGCCGGACACACGATCAGAGCCTCTTCTTCGCGAGGGCTTCCAGTCCCTCCGACCACCCGGGACAGAGCGAGACGGCTACGGCGCGCCTCGGGGAGTCTTCGAGGTTCTCCCCCGGAGGAAATCTCACTCCCAAGACGCGCCGCAGCCGCCCATCCGCCCGACAGGCTATCCGAAGACGGCTGCCACCTGCACTTTCGGCGTCGAGGTGGGTGTTCTGAGCTTTCCCTGAACGTGCCGGGTCCGTGATGGATGCGACGGCCAGAGCCCGTCGGCGAGGCGCCGGCGGCGCGGCCTGTTACCGATGGCCGCTGAGTTCGCGCGCGACGAGCTCACCGATCTGCGCGGCGTTGAGGGCCGCGCCCTTGCGCAGGTTGTCGCCACACGCGAAGAGGTCGATGGTGTGGGGGAAGTCGAGGGCCTGGCGGATCCGCCCCACGAAGGTGGGGTCCGACCCGACGACATCTGTGGGAGTGGGCCATTCGCCGTGCTCGACGTCGTCGAGCAGCACGACGCTCGGCGCCTCCGTCAAGGCCTGCCGCACCTGCGCAACACTGACCGGACGCCGAAACGTCGCGTGCACGACGAGCGAGTGGCCGGTGACGACCGGCACCCGCACGCACGTCGCCGACACCTTGAGCCCGGGGATGCCGAGGATCTTGCGTGTCTCCTGACGCACGGCCACCTCCTCGCCGCTCCAGCCGTCGTCGCCCGCCGCACCGACCCACGGCACGACGTTGAAGGCGAGGGGCGCGGGAAAGGGCGAGTCGTCCGGCAACGCGCCCGCGAGCCGGCGCCGCACGTCTCCGGTGTGCGTGCCGACCCCCTGTGTGTGCGCCAATTCGTTGACCTCGGAGTAGAGCCGCTCCGGTCCGGTGTGGCCGACGCCCGAGGCGGCCTGATAGGTGGCGACGACGAGCTCGCTCAGCTCCCAGCCGGCATGCAGCACGGCGACCGCGTCGACGAGGATCAGCGCCGTGCAGTTGGGGTTGGCGACGATGCCGCGCGGCCGGTTGCGCACCTGGGCCGCGTTGATCTCCGGCACGACCAGCGGCACGTCGGGCTCGAGGCGGAAGACCGACGACCCGTCGATGACGACGACCCCACGCGCCGCCGCGAGAGGTGCCCAGTGCGCCGCCACGTCGTCGGGCACATCGAACATCGCGACGTCGACCCCGTCGAAGACCTCGGGCACGAGGTCACGCACCGGGAGGTCCTCGCCGCGCACCTGACGCATCCCGCCCGCCGACCGCGGCGACCCCACGAGCCGGATCTCCCCCCAGACGTCATGACGCTCGGAGAGGATCTGCAGCAACACAGAGCCCACGGCGCCGGTGGCTCCTACCACCGCCAACGTGGGCTTGCTGTGTTCGGTCACCGACCGGTGCCTCCGTAGACGACCGCTTCCCCCTCACTGGAGTCGAGGCCGAAGGCGCTGTGCACCGCGCGCACGGCGTCGTCGAGGGTGTCGTCCCGCGTCACGACCGAGATGCGGATCTCGGAGGTCGAGATCATCTCGATGTTGACGTTCGCGTCCGAGAGCGCCCGGAAGAACGTCGCGCTGACGCCCGGGTTGGAGCGCATGCCGGCGCCGATGAGCGACAGCTTGCCGATGTGGTCGTCGTATTGCAGCGACTCGAAGCCGATCTCGTCACGCACCCGGTCGAGGGCCTGCACCGTGCGCTGCCCGTCGGTCTTGGGCAGCGTGAAGGAGATGTCCGTGCGTCCGGTGTCGGCGGCCGACACGTTCTGCACGATCATGTCGATGTTGGCCTCGGACTCGGCGACGACGCGGAAGATCTGCGCGGCCTTGCCGGGGTGGTCGGGCACGCCGACGACGGTGACCTTCGCCTCGCCACGGTCGTGGGCGACGCCGGCGATGATGGGTGCCTCCACGGCCCCTCCTTCTACTGGCTTGTCGGTGATGAGCGTGCCGTCCTTGTGCGAGAACGACGAGCGCACGTGGATGGGGATGCTGTAACGACGGGCGTATTCGACGCAGCGCAGCATGAGGATCTTGGCCCCGTTGGCTGCCATCTCGAGCATCTCATCGGTAGAGAGCCGCTCGAGCCTGCGCGCGGTCGGCACGATGCGGGGGTCGGCGGTGAAGACTCCGTCGACGTCGGTGTAGATCTCGCACACGTCGGCGCCGAGCGCGGCGGCGAGCGCGACCGCCGTCGTGTCGGAGCCGCCGCGCCCCAGCGTCGTGATGTTCTTCGTCGTCTGGCTCACGCCCTGGAAGCCCGCGACGATCGCGATGTGACCCTCGTCGATCGCGCTGCGGATGCGCCCCGGCGTGACGTCGATGATGCGGGCCTTGCCGTGGACCTCGTCGGTGATGACCCCGGCCTGAGAGCCGGTGAAGGACTGCGCCGTGTGGCCGAGCGACGCGATCGCCATCGCCAGCACCGCCATCGAGATGCGCTCCCCCGCGGTGAGCAGCATGTCGAGCTCGCGCGCCGGGGGCAGGGGGCTGACCTGCTCCGCGAGGTCGAGCAGGTCGTCGGTGGTGTCGCCCATCGCGGACACGACGACGACGACGTCGTTGCCGGCGCGCCGGGTCTCGACGATGCGGCGGGCGACGCGCTTGACGCTGTCGGCATCGGCCACCGACGAACCGCCGAACTTCTGCACGACCAGGCTCACGACACACTCCGGACAGATCGGGGACATACGCCGGGGCGCAGTCTAGTCCGCCCGCGCTTTGGTCCCCCCGTTGCTCGGATCGCGGGACGGCGTGCCGATGGGAGGCCGAAGAGCCGACCCGCGGTCGGATGACGAATCGGCATCGCGCGCAAGGGCACCCGCCCGGCCGGGCAGCGCGGGCCGGGGTGGAGGTGATGGCGGTGGGCCGAGTCCGTCGGGCCGCGGGGGCGCGGGAGCGCGCCCCGGGTCGTGGCGGGTCACGGCCTACCCTGCCCGCCGCGGCCGGTCCGGCCCCGGCGACCGCCTCGTCGACCTCCCACCCGGCCGCGGCCGTCCCGGCCGTCGAATGCGTCGAGCTCGGACGCCCCGAGGACTCCTACCCGGCGCTGCACCGGGTGCAGCTACGGCTCTGGGAGGGCACGGTGACCGCCTTCACCGGGGCCCCCGGCAGCGGTGTGGAGACACTCCTGGAGGTGCTGGCCACGCGACTGGCACCCCGCACAGGCAGCGCGCGAATCTGCGGTCACGACACGACGAGTCGCACGGCCGCGGCGCGCTCCGCCCTCGGCGTCGTGGCGCGCGAGCCGGCCGATTGGGGGCGGGTGCGGGTGCGCGAGGCGCTTGAGCTGACGGCCCGCGCCCAGGCGGCGACGGCGAGCCAGGCCCGGCGGCACGCCGAGGGACTGCTGGAGGCCGCCGATCTGCGCTTCCACGCCGACGCGCCGTGCTCGCAATTGTCACCGCGACTGCGCCGCAGGCTCGCGCTGGCGGCCGCGCTCGTGCACGGCCCGCGGGTCGTCCTGCTCGCCGAGCCGCTCACGGGCCTGGGCGCGCAGGAGCGCGCCGAGGTCACGTCAGACCTGCGCCGCCTGGCCGCCCGGGGCATGACGGTCGTGCTCGGGGCGCGCCAGGACGAGTGGCTCGACGACATCGCCGACCGCATCGTCGTGCTCGAGGCCGGGCGCCTGGCCGCGTCGCACGACGTGCGCGACGTGCCCCTGCCGGTTCGGTGGCGGGTGCTGTCCTCCGACCCCGACGCGTTGCGCACCGGGCTGGACCGGCTCGGCGTGGAGCACTTCGACGTCGAGGCCGGCTCGGCAGCCGGCGAGCAGCGGCCGGGTGAGGGCGACGCCACGGGGGAGGCGGGGGAGGCGGAGGTGGACGAGGGTCGGGTCCGGCAGGTCGAGGTGCTGCTGGCGCAGGAGCGCGACGCGGCGGACCTGCTGACCGCGCTGGTGCAGGCCGGAGTGCCGGTGCACGGCTTCGTGCCGCCGCCCACCGCCCCCGGAGTTGGCGCCCCCGGAGTTGGCGCCCCCGTAGTTGGCGCCCCCGGAGCCGGCGCGCCCGGACGGGCCGAGCCCGGACTGGCCTCGCCCGGACGGGCCGCGCCTGGACGACACGAGTCACACGAACAGGGGCGGCAGCAGCCATGAGCGAAGAGCCGGAGCTGCGCTCACGCTCGCTGCAGCAGCGGCCCGCGCGTCCGTTGACCCGCCGCGAGCTGCGCGAACGCGCCGACCGCCGCGGCCGCCCGCGGCTGCGGCGCCTGCGCGAGCGGGCCGACCCGAACGATCCACTCGACGGGTCCGGCCGGCCGCGGCGGTTCGGCGGCCTGCGGTCAGCTCCCGGGCGTGGGTCTCGCCGGCCCCTCGCCGGCTCCGGTGTCGTCGGATCGCGCCGGAGCGCGGGCCTGCGGCTCGTGGCGGCGCTGCACACCGTGCAGTGGCGGCGCTCACCGCGGCACCGCATCGCCTTCGCGGCGGGGGTGGGCTCGGTCTATGCCGTCGTGGGGCTGGGCTGGGCGGCCACCGGCGGCGCAGGGGGTGTGTTGCTCGGCCTGGCGACCTTCGCGGCGCTCGTGGCGACGCTGGTCGCGGCGCCGGCGCTCGGAGCTGCGGCCCTCGGGGAGCTGCGCGACCGCAAGGTGCTGCCCGCGCTGCAGCTGACCCGGCTCACCGGGGCCGACCTCGTGGGCGGGTCGTGGGCCGCGGCCGCCGGCGCGCCGCTCCTCGGCCTCGCCGCGGCCGCCCCGGCCGTCGCCGCAGCCGCAGCGGTCGACGGGGCGGGACTGGTCGCGCCGCTGTGCGGCCTGATCGTGCTCGCCACCCTTGCCGTAGCGGGTGCGGCGGCGGGGGTGCTCGCGGGCGCCTTCACGCGCCGGGCCGCGACGGCCCTGGCCGTCAGCGCCGGGCTCGTGGCCGCGATGGGCGTCGGGACGCTCATCGCCTACGCGCTGCTCACCGCCGCGACGCCGCAGACCGTGCGGCTGCCGGTGCGCGTCGCGGCCGTCACGCTGACGGGGGCCGCCGACGCGTCGGCTCGGGGCGCGGCCGACGCGCAGGGCTGCGTCGTCGTCGAACGCGACGTCACCCGCTACCGGGGGGACCGGTTCTGGCCGTTGCTGGCGGCGAACCCCTTCGTCATGGTCACCGATGCCCTCGGCACATCCGGGGTGGCCGGTCGGTCCGGGGTGCTCACCACCCTCAGCGACACGATCCGGTCGGTGTCCCTGCCCCCGGGCGACGCGATCGTCGAAGAGTGCCCGGGCCGGCCGGCCGCCGCGCCCGCGGCCCGGTCGGGGATGCCGGTGTGGCCCTTCGGCGTCGCCGGCGCGCTCGGCGTCAGCGCGCTCGGACTGTGGTGGTCGGCACGACGGCTGCGCACCCCGACGGACCGGGTGGGCCGCCCTCCGCGCGGCCGGGCGCGCCACGACGAGCGCGCGACCTCGGGCGTCACGCCCTGAGCGCGTCACCCGCGACGCCGAGGAACGCGCGTCCGCGACGGCGCCTCGCTCAGGCGCGCACCGGTCGCGGCGCCTCGCTCAGGCGCCGTGCAGCGCGTCGAACTGGGCCTCGGCCACGACGTCCTCGTCGGCGTCGAGCCGGATGTGCGAGATGACCGACTGCAGCACGCGCAGCGCGCTGCCGGCGCGGGCGCCCCACGACGACAGATAGCTGAACTGCCACCACCACAGCGCCTCGCTGAGCTCACCGTCGGCGTAGTGCCGCAGCCCGTGCACCAGGGCGGCCGCGACGTCGGCGATGTCGCCGGAGACCTGGCTGGAGCCGATCTCGGTCGTCGTCAGGGGGTCGACGACCTCGACATAGTCGTCGAGCCCGGTGAGCAGGGCGGCGAGGTCGTTGCGCAGGTCCTCGACGTCCTCGTCGCTGCCGAGGTCCGGCTCGAAGCGCTGCGCGGGGACCACGTCGGCGATCGCCCCGAGGCGGGCGCCCGTGACGAGCACCTGAGACATCGCGAGCAGCAACATCGGGATCGCGATGTCCGGCGAGTCACCGGCGGCCACCTGCCGCACGAGGCCGAGGAAGGCCCGCGCCTCGCCGGCGGTCTCGTCGGCGAGCACCGCCAGGTCGTTGTCGATGACTTCGGCCTGCGCCGGCATTCCTGGCAATTCAGGCATTGAGCAACCTCCTGCCCTCAAAGGCTCGTCCGAGCGTGATCTCGTCGGCGTATTCCAGATCGCCCCCGACCGGCAGACCGGAGGCCAGACGTGAGATGCGCACCCCGAGGTTGCCGAGCGCGCGCACGAGGTAGGTGGCCGTCGCCTCCCCCTCGAGGTTGGGGTCGGTCGCGATGATGACCTCGACCACCGAGCGGTCGGCCAGCCGCGTGAAGAGCGCCGCGATCGACAGGTCGTCGGGGCCCACCCCCTCCATCGGGCTGATCGCGCCGCCGAGCACGTGATAGCGCCCGCGGAACTCGCGGGTGCGTTCGATGGCGATGACGTCCTTGGGCTCCTCGACGACGCAGATGAGCGATGCGTCCCGGCGCGGATCGGCGCAGATGCGACACTGCTCCCCCTCGGCGACGTTGCCGCACGTCTCGCAGAAGCGCACCCTCGACTTCACCTCGACGAGCGCGTCGATGAGCTGCTTGACCTCGGACTCGTCGGCCTGCAGCAGGTGGAACGCGATGCGCTGCGCGCTCTTGGGACCGATGCCGGGCAGTCGGCCCAGCTCGTCGATGAGATCCTGCACAGCACCTTCGAACACCGTGTCAGCCTACGTGCTCGACGGTGCTGCGGCGGCCTGCTCAGGCGGAGGGTCGCTCGTTGTAGACGCCGGCGGGCTCCTGGCCGCTCATCGCCTGGATCGCGGTCATGATGTCGTCGGTGATCTGGCGGCGGGCCCGCCCGAGTGGCACCCCGGCATACCGCTCCTTGAGCTGCAGGGGCGCGCCGAACGTCACCGAGACCTTCGCGGGGCGCATGAAGCGGCTGCCGACGGGCTGGATGTTCTCCGTGCCCGCGATCGCGACGGGCACGACCGGCGCGCCCGAGCTCATGACGAGGTGCGCGACCCCGGTGCGCCCCCGATACAGCCGGCCGTCGCGGGAGCGCGTGCCCTCGGGATAGATGCCGACCGCACCCCCGCCGCGCAGCACCTCGAGCTGCAGCTCGAGCGAGCGCTGCCCGGCGCGCGGGTCGTCGCGGTCGACGCCGATGGCACCCACGGCGGTGAAGAACGCCTTGTTGATGGCCCCGCGCAGACCGGTGCCCGTGAAGTACTCGGACTTGGCGAGGAAGGCGACGTGCCGAGGCGACGCGAGCGGGATGACGATGCTGTCGAAGAACGAGAGATGGTTGCTCGCGAGGATCGCCGGACCCGTGCGCGGGATGTTGTCGACCCCGGTGATCGTCGGCCGCAGCGTCAGCCGCAACGCCTTGCCCACCGTCTGACGGGACATCTCGTAGAAGGGGGGCATGTCGCCGATCGCCGCTCGCTGCACGCGCGAAGACTAGCGGGCGTCCGTCGTCGCCGCCGTCGTGTGGCGCGGCGCGCTCTGCGGCACCGGTCTCGACTCGGCCGGTCCCGCCTCGCCTGGTCCCACCTCGCCTGGTCCCACCTCGCCTGGTCGCGACTCGCCTGGTCTCGACTCTGACGTGTCGTCCCGTCAGGGTCAGGACTCGAATTCCTGGATGACGACGCCGCCGAGCACGTCCGCGATGACCGGCTGCCCGATCGCCGAGAGGTCCTCGATGCTCTCGTCGTCCTCGCTGACGTCCGCCGCGTCGTCGGCGGGAGATCGGCGCCCGCCGGGATGGCCGGGCGTGTCGGCAGCCGGGCGCCCGTCAGGACGTGGCCGCCCCCGTCGCGCCTGATCGGCGAGCGCCTGGCGGAACGCCTCCCGCCCCGTAGCGGGTCGCGCGGCCGGCCCGGGCCGGTCACCCCCGCCGGGTGCGGGCTCCGGCTCC
>JBDIAP010000036.1:0-27682 GCA_039812485.1 Kineosphaera sp. | reverse complement strand
GCTTGCTCGGCCTGCACTGGTGTGACGTGACCGATCGCCGAGTGAAGACGTCTATTATTGTACCATTCGACCCACCCAGAGGTGGCGAATTCGACATCGCCGAGTGTTTTGTAGCTGCCTGTATGGAAGATGTTCGTGCGGATGAACTCGGTCTTGTACAGGCCGTTGCCACTTCCATGAGAGCATTGTCGTACGCGTCCCCGACCGGGCCGATCGAGGCGGCGATCTTGGCTGTGTCAAGGTGTTCCGTCAGGCGGATACTCGTATATTGACTCCCGGCGTCCGAGTGATGGATCAAGGTTCCCGCGACGACCGGGTGCCCATCGCGTTCGCGTTGCCACATCGCCATCTGCAAGGGGATCATCACTAGGTCCGTGGTCTTCTTTTTCGAGGCATGCCAGGCGATAATCCGTCGGGAGAACACATCGAGAATGAACACCACGTAGACGAACCCTTCCCAGGTGCGCACGTACGTGAAGTCGGTCACCCAGACACGATTCGGTGCCGGCGCGGTGAAGTCACGGTTGAGCAGGTCACCGGCACGACGGCCGTCCGCGCTCGGCACGGTGGTACGGACCCGCGTGAGCCGGCGAACACCCTGGTGGCCCACCACACGACCGGCCACTGACCGCCTGACATGTCTTCGTGACCGACCCGAACTCACCAACCTGCTCACGCACCATCCGGACCGCACGGGCCCGCTCATCAGCGCTGTACTTCTTGGGCATGACACCCATCCTTCCCGCACCAGAAACGATGCGGCATCAAACCCGTGCCGATTCAGCGAGATCTCCTCACGCTCCAACAACGACAACGCCCGACCCCGCACCGCGAACCCCTCTCACCAGGACGGACCCATCATCCCAGCCGAGGCACTCACCCCTTCACCCCAATCTCGTTCTGGTTGTGGGTCACCGGCATCTTCGTGCTCGAGCGATTCGTGACCGTGAGCAAGAAGGGCCTGCGCGAGCAGTTCTTGGCCGCCACGATGTGGGAGATCCCGTTCGAGATCTTCCTCCAGGCCGTGCACGCGGACGCCTACTTCCGCGCCCTCACCCGACGACAGAAAGCTTGGTGATCTCGATGTACCACAACGCAGGTGCCCTCGGAATCAGCGTGGCCACGCCGGCGACGGCCTCCGTGCTGCCCCTCGACTTCCCGCTCGGGCCGCAGACCGAACCCTTCTGGCTCGTGCTGGGCGGCTTCGCGATCTTCGCGGCCCTCCAGGCCGCCAAGCGGATCGCGCCGACGTGGGCCGACCTCACGGGCGACGAGCCCGAGCCGGCGCAGGCGATCCCGGCGACGGTCGGGGCGGCGGGTCGTTCGGTGTGATCGGCCGCGGCCTGCCCGTCAGCGGTAGATCGCGACGTGGTCGATGACCAGCCGCGCGGGCAACTGCGTGCTCGCCGACGGTGATCCGGGCCATTCGCCGCCGACGGCGAGGTTGAGGATGACGTGGAACGGCTTGTCGAAGACCCAGACCTTGTCGGCGCCGATGTCGCGGCGGTGGACGCGGTGATAGACGGTTCCGTCGACGTCGAAGGCCAGTTCGTCCCCGCTGAGTTCGACGCCGAAGGTGTGGAACTCGTCGCTGAACGTCTGCCCGTGCGGCAGATCGAAGGGTGCGGTGAGGCCCGCTCGGATGTAGCCGGGGCCGTGCGCCGACGCCCAGACCTTGCCGGGCTCGTCGCCGACGAGTTCCATGACGTCGATCTCGCCGCTGCGCGGCCAGCCGACGCGCCCGAGATCCTCGCCCATCATCCAGAACGCGGGCCACAGGCCGGGCTGCGTCGGCAGCCGCATGCGCGCCTCCACGCGACCGCGTCGGGCCGCGACGAGAGAGTGCGTCGTCAGCCGCGCCGACGTGAACTCGCAGGGTCCGTACCAGCAGTCGAGCTCCCGCGCCGGTGGCGACGCGACCCGGCGGGCGGTGATGACGAGGTTGCCCGCGCCGTCCAGGGCGGAGTTGCTGCGCGAGTCGGTGTTAGAACTGACGTTCCTTGTTGCCCCAGCCGTCACCGCCGATGTCGGCGCGCCATGCCTTGGGGTCCGGCGCGGTGCCCGCGGGGCCGTCGAAGTCGTCGCGCCAGACGACCGAGCGGGTCGGGGTCGGGGTCGCCTGGGTGGGGGAGTCCGGGCCATGGTGGCTCTCGTCTCCCGGCCCTGGGCTGCAGCCGGCCAGGACCGCCAGCGCCGTGACGCTCGCCAGGGCGAGCGTGGCTGCGTGGCGGTGCCGGGTGAGCGGCTCCTGCGGACGCGCGAGAGGGGGCACGCAGGCTCCTGTCGTGGCGGTCGACATCGTCGAGAGGACCGGCACAGTCTGACGCGGGTCGGTGTGGATGTCGATGTGGTGAGGCCTTCGGCGGGGTTGCCGGGCGTTCCGGACGCATGTGATGCTGGACGATCGTTCAAGAACGCCTGCTGATCGAGGCTCGGGGCCCGGCGGGCAGGGGGGACGACGTATGAGTGGGGCGACAGGTCCGTGGCGGACAGTGGCCCGGAGTTGAGACGGGGGAATCGGATGTCGAGGAGCCGACGCCGCGCCACCGCGGTCGCGACAGCGCTGGCGATGGCCCTCGCCAGCGGCTTCGCCGCCGGGTGGTTCGTCCGTGGCAGCGTGGGGGCCGGCGAACCCCCCGCGCAGGCGGCGGGGACTTCGGCGGTCGTGACGGCGCAGCCGGTCGGCGTCGGCGCGCGGGGATGCCCCTCGCCGCGCAGGATCACGACCTTGCCCGGCACGGCTCCCACCGTGGCGCTGACCTTCGACGACGGCCCGAGCGAGGACACGACGAGCGCGATCCTCGCCATCCTGGCGGCCAAGGGCGTCCGGGCGACGTTCTTCGAGACGGGGGAGCACGCGAGCAGCCATCCGCAGCTCGTCGCCGACGTCGTGGCCGGGGGCACGCCGTCGGCTCGCACAGCTGGAACCACCCGCGGCTCACGGAGCTGACGGCGGCCCAGGTCGCGGACCAGCTCGACCGGTCGAATGCCGCGGTGAGCGCGGCGGCCGGCACGCGGTTGTGCCTCATGCGCCCGCCGTTCGGCCTGACCAACCGCGCTGTCGACGGCATCATCGACGCGTTGGGACTCACCCAGGTCGGCTGGACTCACAACCCCAAGGATTGGCTCAACCCGACACCCGAGCAGCTGCGGCGCGACTCGGCGCCCTGGCCGGGCAGCCCGCCGACGATCCTGCTCCTGCATGAGCACGGTCGCGAGGACGTGCAACAGGTCGGCCCCTCGCCGACCGTGGCGGCCCTGCCGCACATCATCGACGACTACGTGGCTGCGGGCTACACGTTCGTGCAGACCTCGGGCAGGCCCTTCCCCCGCGATGGCGCCCGGCCCGGGGCGGAGACGTCCGAGCGGCAGGCGGCGGGGCGGGCGTCCTCCTAGGGGTCCCTGAAGGGATGCGGGCTTTCGTGCCGATTGTTGGCGATTGTCCTCGGCGCGCCCCGAGGCGGTCGCCCATCGGGAGGCCGGGTGCGGGACAATGGCTGCCGAACCCCGCACCCGTCGCCGCCCGGGCCCGCGCCCGCCAGCCGACGGCGACCACGCAGGACCACGAAGGAGAGATGAGCCGTGACCGCTCCCCGCTCACGCCTGGCCAGGTTGGCCGCGACTGGCGCCCTCGCCGCGGCCGCCACCCTGACCCTCGGCGCCTGCGGCGCGTCCCCGGGCCCGGGGGTGGCGGCCGTCAGCGACGGACAGGTCGTCCACGAATCCGACCTCGACAGCATCGCGCAGGACTTCGGCAAGGTGCCGGGCGCGCAGGCGCCGAGCCGCACCGAGATGGTGTCGCTGCTCGTCGCGCGGCCCTATGTCATGCAGGTGCTCGGCGCCAACGCGATCACCGAGGAGGGCGTGCGGCAGCTGCTGAGCAAGGAACTGCCGGATGTCTCGCCGGCGACGGTCCGCTACATCCAAGCCGCCTCCTCCCAGCAGCGCCTCGACCAGGCCACCGCAGCCAAGGTGCAGAAGGCGATGGCCGCCGGCGACATCAAGGTCGACCCCCGCTACGGGCAGTTCGACCCGGGCAAGGGGCTCGTGCCCGCGACCGAGAACTGGCTCGTGCCCTCCGGCGCGAGCGCCGCGACGCCGTGACCTCGCCGGCCTCGGGGCCGACGTCCGACGCGCGGGAGTCGAAGCTTCGGCCCGGGCCGGGGGTGGAGCCCCCTGGCGCGCGGCGCGGCATCGGGGTGCTCGAGCTCGTCGAGGTCATGGACCGGCTGCGCTCGCCCGGTGGGTGCCCGTGGGACGCGCAGCAGACCCACGCGAGCCTGGCTCCCTACGCGGTCGAGGAGGCCTACGAGTTGGCCGAGGCCATCGACGGCGGCGTTCGAGAGGACATCGCCGACGAACTCGGCGACGTGCTGCTCCAGGTCGTCTTCCACGCCCGGGTCGCACAGGACGACCCGGCGGAGCCGTTCGACATCGACGACGTCGCCGCCCGCATCGTCGCCAAACTCCGCCGCCGCCACCCGCACGTCTTCGCCGACGTGCACGCCCCGACGCCCGCTCACGTCGAGGCCAACTGGGAGGCGATCAAAGCGGCCGAGAAACCCGAGCGCGCCGGCCCGCTCGACGGCATCCCCGCCGGGCTGCCGCCTCTCGAGCGCGCCGCCACAGTGGTCTCGCGGCTGACGCGTGCGGGCGACGTCGACTGGCTGCGCGCCCAGCTCGACACCGGCCGGCGACCGGCCGCCCTCACGGGGCCAGGCGACGACGCCGACGACGCCCGCTCCACCGAAGACCCTGCCTCCATCGACGACTCTGCCTCCATCGACGACCTGGGCGCCGAACTCCTCGCGGCGGCCGTGCGCTGCTCCCTCGCGGGTGTCGACCCGTCGGCTGCGTTGCGGCACTCGCTCCGGGAGGTGGAGCGGCGGCACGCGCAGGCCGATCGCGGCTGACGGACGATCCGCCGCCAACGGCCTGCGTCGCAGGTCAGCCTGCGGTCGTCACCGAGTCGTCGGTCTGCCCGGCAGCCCGGCGCGCCGCGAGCCGACGCCGCTGCGGCTCGACGGTATAGCGCGGGTCGCGCGCCGACTCCATGCCGGCCTCGAAGACCCCGAAGCGGGTCAGCGCCGACGCGCTCATGAGCGCCAGCCCGCTGACGGCGGCCCCGACCCGATGTCCGCCGAGCAGCAGCGCCCCGAGCCCACCGGCCACGGCAAGCCGCTCGCTCCAGCGCAGCATCGCGCCCGGCCGCCCCTCGTGCAGGGGTTCGACGGTGACCGGGTCCATGCGGCTCTCCATGTACTTCATCGCCGTGACGTCGCCGACGACGCCGAGCACCGCCAGGGCACGCGCCGGACCGGTCTGCGCGACCGGGGTCGTCACCATCGCCAGCCCCGACGCGGCCAGGCTCGCCGAGCTGACGAAGACGAAGGGCAGGTCACGGTGGGCGGCGTTCCACGTCGGGTTCGCGGTGTCGGAGAGCAGCACCGCCGTGTAGGCGGCCAGCGGCGGGGCGAAGAGCGCGGCCTCGACCCCGGCGACGGGTTCGACGAACCGCAGCACCCCCCGCAGCGGCCCGAGCGGCAGCCGCTCGCCGGTGAGCCGGTCGACCTCGGCCGCGGCCGTGACCCCGGCGCCCGCGCTGAACGCGGTGAGGATCCACGATCCGATGCTCATCGGCGACGTCAGCTTGACCGTGCGCAGCATGTTGTAGAACCGGTCCGGTCGCCCGAGATCCTTGACCAGGGCCGCGCCGCCGAGCGCGATCGCGACGATCGACCCGAGCCGGGCGTTGCGTCGCAACAGGTCACGGCCTGTGAGCTGGGCGCCCAGCGCGATGAGCCCGGAGCCGGAGGCGAGCCCGCCGAGGAAGAGGTAGGCGGCGACTTCGTGCCCCCACGGCGGCGGCTTGACGACGTTGTGTCCGTAATAGGAGGAGAACTCCACGTCCGGCACCATGAGCATCTCGCCGCGGCCCTCGCTCGCCCCCGCGCGCTGGGGGCGCGTGCGGAGGCGCCGCCCGAAGCGGCGCCGACCCGGCGGCTCGGGCGGCCGGAACTGATCGAAGTCGGAGTGACTCATCGGCGCACCCCCGCGAAGGCCAGGGCGGCCGCGGCGATCATGCCGAGCGCGGCGATGCCGGCTCGGTCGAACATCGCCGGCAGGTCGGCGGTCGGCACCCGCGGGTCCGGCGGCAGGCCGTAGACCTCGGGCTCGTCGAGCAGCAGGAACATCGCGCCGGTGCCACCGACGCCGTCCAGCTCGTTGGCGCCATAGAGCCGCGCCTCGGTGATGCCCTGCGCGTGCAGCTGCGCGACGCGCTCGAGGGCCTGACCGAGCAGGTCGTCGTGGTCGCCGTACCTGATCGACGTCGTGGGGCAGGTCTTGGCGCACGCCGGGGTCTCGTCGTCGAGGAGCCGGTCGTAGCACAGCGTGCACTTCTGGGCGATGCCGCGCTGGGGAACGGGCGGCTGCTCGCCCTTCTTCTGGCCCTCCCGGTAGGTCGGCGCGGCCGTCCCGTCGCTGCGACGCTCGACGACCCCGAACGGGCAGCCCGCGACGCACGTGCCGCAGCCGTTGCAGACGTCGGGCTGCACGACGACCGTGCCGAACTCCGTGCGCATGAGCGCGCCCGTCGGGCACACGTCGAGGCAGCCGGCGTGCGTGCAGTGCTTGCACACGTCCGAGGCCATGAGCCAACGGAATTCGGGGGTCTGCGGGGGAGTCGTCAGGTCGCCCGCCGACGTGGCCGGCGAGGCCGGCGAGGCCGGTGAGGTCGCGGGCGCCCCGACCGACGGCATACCGAGCGAGACCAGGCGCCGCCCGGACTCACGTGCCTCCTCGATGCGCTCGCGGCTCTGCTCGATGAACGCCACGTGCCGCCACGTGCTCGCGCCGAGCGCGACGGTGTTGTCGTAGGAGTGCCCGGTGAGTTCGAGATCGCCGTCGCGCGGGTTGCGGTTCCACTCCTTGCACGCCACCTCGCAGGCCTTGCAGCCGATGCAGATCGAGGTGTCGGTGAAGAAGCCCTTGCGCGGCTTGTGGATCGGCCAGTCCGCGTCCCGCGCCGGGTCCGTCGGGCCGGAGAGCTGGTGCGCGAAGAACCCGTCGAGCAGGCGGCGTCGCGGCGTCGTCCCGCCGCCTGGCTGCTGCGCGCTCACCATCGTGACCAGCCTTTCGTGTCGTCGCCGCTCTCGCCGTCGGAGGTGCGCGGGGCGAGATGTTCGGGCTGCACTTCGACCCGCGGGTCGGTGATCCGCGTGCTGTCGGTCGCCGTCGTCACCCCCGCCCGCTCGTTGTAGCGGTCGAGCAGCTCCTGCGCGGCCGCCCCCCGCGGGCGACGACCGGCGATGACATCGCACGAGGCGACCTTCGACTCCTGGATCTGGGTGTTGGGGTCGAGCGCGACCCCGAGCAGGTCGTTGGCCGCGTCGCCGGTGACGATCGCGTGCTCGCCGACCCCCCAGTGGTAGGGCAGCCCGACCTGATGCACGGTGCGCCCGCCGATCCGCAGCGGCGTCATGCGCTCGGTGACCAGCACCTTCGCCTCGATGACGGCCCGCGGCGAGACGATCGTCGCCCACCCGTCGTTGACGAGCCCCCGCTCCGCGGCCAGCTCCGGCGACACCTCGCAGAACATCTCCGGCTGCAGCTCCGAGAGATAGGGCAGCCATCGACTCATCCCGCCGGCCGTGTGGTGTTCGGTGAGCCGGTAGGTCGTGAAGACGAAGGGGTAGACCTCGACGCCCGGGGCGCCGAAGCTCGGCGCGCCGAGGTTGTCCTCACGCGGATAGATCATGCGGGCCGGGCTCTGCTGTTGGGCGTAGAGCGCGTTGCCGACCGGGCTCTCCTGCGGCTCGTAGTGCGTCGGCAGCGGCCCGTCGACGAGCCCCTTCGGGGCGAACAGCCAGCCCTTGCCGTCGGACTGCATGATGAACGGGTCGTCGCCGGCCAGCGCGGCCGGCCCGCCGAGCGCCGGGTCGGGGCGGTCGTGCGGCGCCCGGTCGGCCGGGAAGTCCGGCACGTCGTCGCCGACCCACCGGCCCTGCTCGGCGTCCCACCAGATGTACTTCTTGCGTTCGCTCCACGGCCTGCCGTCGGGGTCGGCCGACGCGCGGTTGTAGAGAATGCGCCGGTCGGCGGGCCATGCCCACCCCCACTGCGACTGGCTGACGCCCGGGCCGCCGCCGGGCACGCGCCGCGCCGACCTGTTCTCGTCGCCGGCGAACACGCCGCTGTAGATCCAGCAGCCGCACGCCGTGCTGCCGTCGGCCTTGAGCTCGCCGTAGCCCGAGAGGGTGCGCCCGCCGGGCGTGCCGTCGAGCGCGTAGCCGTTGATCTCGCGCAGCACCGCCTGCGGGTCGGGGTCGCCGTGCTCGTCCAGCGGGTAGTCCCAGGACATCGCCAGCAGCGGCTCGTCCATGGGGTCGGTGGAGTCGGCCAGGAGCGCCCGGATGCGCACCCCCAGCTGGTAGAAGAAGTCGAGCTCGCTCTGGCACTCGCCCGGCGGCATGACCGCCCGGTGTCGCCACTGCAGCAGCCGCTGGGTCTGGGTGAATGTGCCGGACTTCTCGACGTGCGTCGCCGCCGGCATGAAGAAGACCTCGGTCTCGATGTCCTGCGTGCGCAGCTCCCCGGAGGCGATCTCGGGAGAGTCCTTCCACCACGTAGCGCTTTCGATGAGCGACAGGTCGCGCACGACCATCCACCGCAGGTGGCTCATGCCCAAGCGCTGCATGCGGCCGTTGGCCGAGCCGACGGCCGGGTTCTGGCCCAGCACGAAGTAGCCCTCGACCTCGTCGGCGAGCATCCCCATGACGGTCTGGTAGGTGCCGTGCGGTCCCGACAGACGGGGCAGATAGTCGTAGCCCCAGTCGTTCTCGGCGGTCGCCGCGTCGCCGTAGTAGGCCTTCATGAGGCTGACGAAGTAGGCGTCGGCGTCGGCCCAGAAGCCCTTCTGCCGCTTGCTCGCGATCGCGTCGAGGTATTCGGGGAGCGTGTCGTGCAACCCGACCGATGGCATCGGCAGGTAGCCGGGCAGCAGGTTGAACAGCGTCGGGATGTCGGTCGAACCCTGGATGCTCGCGTGGCCGCGCAGGGCCATGATCCCGCTACCGGGGCGGCCGACGTTGCCCAGCAGCAACTGCAGGATCGCCGCGGTGCGGATGAACTGGGCCCCCAGCGTGTGCTGCGTCCACCCCGTGGCGTAGCCGAAGCACGTCGTCCGCTCCCGCCCGGAGTTGCGGGTGATCGCGTCGGCGAGGTAGTCGAAGTCCGCGCGCGGGATGCCGCACAGCTCCTGCACCATCTCGGGGGTGTAGCGCGCATAGTGCCGCTTGAGGATCTGGAAGACCGTGCGCGGGTGCTGCAGGGTCTCGTCGCGCTCGACGTGCGCGTGCTCCAGCGGGGGACCGCCGCTGCCGTGCTGGTCACCCGGCGCCCGGTCGGCCGCGCGCGACTCGGCCGCCTCGTCGCCCGGGCTCTGGATGCCGCCGTCGCCCTGGGCGTAGGACCAGCTCGTCGTGTCGTAGGCGCCGCTGGCCGGGTCGAAGCCGGAGAACAGCCCGTCGAGGTCCTCGGTGTCGCGGAAGTCCTCGCTGACCAGCGTCGCGGCGTTGGTGTAGGGCACGACGAAGTCGTGGAACCACAGGTCGTTGCTCAGCACGTGGTTGATGAGCGCACCGAGCAGCACGACGTCGGAGCCGGCGCGGATCGCGATGTGCTTGTCGGCGACCGCCGACGTGCGCGTGAACCGCGGGTCGACGTGGATGACCGTCGCGCCGCGCGCCTTGGCCTCGGCGACCCACTGGAAGCCGACGGGGTGCGCCTCGGCCATGTTGCCGCCCTGGAGCACGATGCAGTCGGCGTTGGCCATGTCCTGGAGCGTTTGGGTGGCGCCGCCGCGCCCGAAGGAGGCTCCCAGACTGGGAACCGTGGCGGAGTGTCAAATACGCGCCTGGTTCTCGATCTGGATCGCGCCCGCGCCGGTGAAGAGCTTCTTGATGAGGTAGTTCTCTTCGTTGTCCAGGGTCGCGCCGCCGAGCGAGGCGATGGCCATCGTGCGGCGCAGCAGGCGGCCGTGCTCGTCGCGCTCCTGCCAGCCGCGACGCCGGGAGTCGATGAACCGCCGGGCGATCATGTCGATCGCCTCGTCCCGGCCCAGCCGGGTCCATTCCGTGGCCCGAGGTGCCCGGTAGAGCACCTCGTACTGCCGGCCGGGCGCGTTGACGAGCTGCTCGCTCGCCGAGCCCTTGGGGCAGAGCCTCCCGCGGGAGATGGGGGAGTCGGGGTCACCCTCGATGCCGATGACCTTCTCGTCCTTGACGTAGACCTTCTGGCCGCAGCCGACCGCACAGTAGGGGCACACGCTCTGCACCACCCGATCGGCGGACGCGTTGCGCGACTCGATCGCCCGCGTCGTCGGCGATGTCACCGCCGGTCCGCGCCCGAAGTGGTCACCGGTGCGCAACTGCCGCAACACCGGCCAGCCCAGGATGCTCATCCGTCCCACCTCCGCAGCTTAAGCGGCCCTCGCCGCGACGCAACCCCTCCGCCCGGTGCGGGTGGGCCGCTGGGGACCGGTGAGATCTCAAAGCTCATCGGTCCCCGGCGGCCAGCCATCGTGCGTGCCTTGCGGTCGCCCCAGGGAGTCGTAGGTCGAGTGGTCGGGCAGGGCACGGACGGATCCCCGTGCCACGTGGCGGCTGCCTCGCGGCTCGCCCTACTCGAACTCCACCCCTCATCGGATGAGAGTTCAGCTCGAGGAGACGCAGTCACCGCGATGCGGCGGGCGCCGCGTCGACCGGGTTCTCGAAGCCGACCTTGAGTTCGCCGTCGTGCAGGTGGACGGTGATCGTCGCGCCGTCGAGGATCTCGCCGCCGAGCAGAGCGCGCCCGACCCGCGTCTCGACCTCGCGAGAGATGAACCGCCGCAGCGGCCGCGCCCCGTAGACCGGGTCGAAACCCTGCTCGGCGATGTGCCGCGCCGCCGCCGGGGTGACCTCGAGCGACATGTGCCGGTCGGCCAGGCGGGTGCGCAGGTCGCCGAACATGAGGTCGACGATGTGCTCGATCTCGGTCAGCGTCAGCGGCTTGAAGAGCACGATCTCGTCGATGCGGTTGAGGAACTCGGGCCGGAAGTGCGAGCGCAGGTCGCCGAGCACGAGCTCGCGCGCCGACTCCTTGATCTCGCCGTCCGGCTGGATGCCGTCGAGCAGGTACTGGCTGCCGATGTTGCTCGTCATGATGATGACGGTGTTGCGGAAGTCGACGGTGCGTCCCTGGCTGTCGGTGAGCCGGCCGTCGTCGAGCACCTGCAGCAGCGTGTTGAAGACGTCAGGGTGCGCCTTCTCGATCTCGTCGAAGAGGACGACCGAGTAGGGCTTGCGGCGGACCGCCTCGGTGAGCTGGCCGCCCTCGTCATACCCGATGTAGCCGGGGGGAGCCCCGACGAGGCGGCTCACCGTGTGGCGCTCCTGGTATTCGCTCATGTCGATGCGGATGACGTTGTCACCGGCGTCGAAGAGCGCGTTGGCCAGCGTCTTGGCGAGCTCGGTCTTGCCGACGCCGGTCGGGCCGAGGAAGAGGAAGGAGCCGATGGGGCGCGTCGGGTCCTTGATGCCGGAGCGGGCCCGGATGATCGCGTCGGCGACGAGCTGGACCGCCTCATCCTGGCCGACGACCCGCTCGTGGAGGATGTCGTCGAGCCGCAGGAGCTTGGCGCGCTCGCCCTCCTGGAGCCGGGTCACGGGGATGCCGGTCCAGCGCGAGACGATCGAGGCGATTTCGTCGGGGGTGACGACCTCGCGCAGCAGTTGCTGGCCGCCCTTCTTGGACTCCAATGCGGCCTCCTCGGCGGCGAGGCGGCGCTCGAGCTGCGGGAGTTTGCCGTGCCGCAGCTCGGCGGCGAGGTTGAGGTCGTAGTCACGTTCGGCCTGCTCGGCGTCGTGGCGCAGCTGCTCGAGCTGGGCGCGGAAGTCCTGCACCCGCCGCAGCGCCTGCCGCTCGGACTCCCACTGCGCCCGCATCGCGTCGGTCTCGGAGCGGACGTCGGCGAGCTCCTTACGCAGCTCCTCCAGGCGGGACGTGCTCGCGGCGTCGTCCTCCTTCGCCAGGGCCGCCTCCTCGATCTCGAGGCGGGTCAGGCGGCGGGTCAGGCCGTCAAGCTCGGCCGGCATCGAGTCGATCTCGGTGCGCAGCATCGCGCAAGCCTCGTCGACGAGGTCGATCGCCTTGTCGGGCAGGAAGCGGTCGGTGATGTATCGATTGCTCAGCACAACGGCCGCGACGAGTGCGCTGTCGAGGATCCGCACGCCGTGGAAGACCTCGAGCCGCTCCTTGAGCCCGCGCAGGATCGAGATCGCGTCCTCGACGGTCGGCTCGTCGACCATGACCATCTGGAAGCGCCGCTCGAGCGCGGCGTCCTTCTCGATGTACTTGCGGTACTCGTCCAGCGTCGTCGCGCCGATGAGGTGGAGCTCGCCGCGGGCGAGCATCGGCTTGAGCAGGTTGCCGGCGTCCATCGAACCCTCGGAGGCCCCGGCGCCCACAACCGTGTGCAGTTCGTCGATGAAGAGCAGGATCTGCCCCTGCGCGGCGACGACCTCGTTGAGCACCGCCTTGAGCCGCTCCTCGAACTCGCCACGGTATTTGGCGCCCGCGATGAGGGCCCCCATGTCGAGCGCGAAGATCACCTTGTCGCGCAGCCCCTCGGGCACGTCGCCGTGTGCGATGCGCTGGGCCAGGCCCTCGACGATCGCCGTCTTGCCGACGCCGGGCTCGCCGATGAGCACGGGGTTGTTCTTCGTCTTGCGGGAGAGGATCTGCACGGTCCGGCGGATCTCGGAGTCGCGCCCGATGACCGGGTCGAGCGTGCCGGTGCGGGCCTCGGCGACGAGGTCGCGGCCGTATTTCTCCAGCGCCTCGTAGGTCGCCTCCGGGGTCGCCGACGTGACGCGCTGGTTGCCGCGGATCTGGGCGAGGGCGGCGAGGAAGGTGTCCTTCGTCAGGCCCGCCTCGCGCAGGCGGCGGCCCGCGGCGGAGCTGCTGCCCTCGTCCATGAGCGCGACGAGCAGGTGCTCGACCGAGACGTATTCGTCCTTGAGCTGCTTGGCATGCCGGTCGGCGCTGTCGAGCAGCCGCGAGAGCCGCTGGGTGATGCGCACCTGGCCGGGGTCGACGCCCGGCCCGGTGACGCGGGGGCGGCGGCTCAGGTCCTCCTCGATCTTCGTGCGGATCTGGTCGGGATTGCCGCCCGCCTGGGTCACGAGCCGGGGGATGAGCCCATCGGGTTGGTCGAGCAGCGCCAGGAGCAGGTGCTCCCCGTCGATCTCGGTGTGGGAGTAGCGCAGCGCCTTGGTCTGGGCGTCGTGCAGCGCCTCCTGGGATTTCTGGGTCAGCCGGTTCATGTCCATGGCGTTCCTCCGTGGCGTCGGGAGCGGTTCTGGTCGGCCTCGAGTTCGGCGACGCGGTCGAGGAGGTCGACGACGAGGCCGATGGCGGCGTAGTTCATGGAGAAGGCGGCGCGCAGCCGCTGGATGCGCGCGAGTTTGGCGCGTTGCGTCTGGTCGAACCAGAGGCCGCCGGTGGCGTCCCGCACCGGCTCGAGCAGGCCGAGCGTGACGAAGTGCGTGACGAGATCGGGATGCACCTGCGTGACCTGGGCGAACGCCTCGAGGTTGAGCAGTAGGGGACGTCCGAGGGCGTAGCTCATGCTCGGCTCCTCTCATCGGTCGACGACGCGCCGGAGGTCGCCGCCAGCTGTTCGTAGAGAGCCCGCTGCTCGTCGGTGAGCGGGCCGGGGAAGACGATGCTCACCTCGGCGTAGAGGTCGCCCGGCGTGCCGCTGCGCGAGGGCATGCCCCGGCCGCGCAGGCGCAGCTTGCGACCGCTCGAACTCGCCGGGGGCACCTTGACCTTCGCCGAGCCGCCGGGGGTGTCGCACGGGACCGTGGCCCCGAGCGCCGCCTCCGCCGGAGAGACCGGCAGCCGCACGTAGATGTCGCGGCCCTCGACGCGGAAGCGCGAGTCCGGGGCGAGCCGAGCGATGAGGTAGAGGTCGCCGCGCGGACCGCCGTTGTAGCCCTGGCCCCCCTGCCCGGCGAGTCTGATGCGCTGGCCGTCGGTGACGCCCGCGGGGATGTTGACGTCGACGGTGCGGGTGCCCTCGGGGCCCTGGATCGTGAACTGCCGCCGAGTGCCGTTGTAGGCGTCGGTGACCGGCAGCTCGAGCTCGTATTCCTGGTCGGCCCCGGGGATCGGTCCTTGCTGGCGTCGGCGCCCACCCCCTCTACCGCCACCGAACATGCCGCCGAGCAGGTCGTCGAGGTCGATGTCGTCGGCGCTGTAGTACTGCCCGCCGCCCGCGTCGTAGTACTGACCGCCGCCGCCGAACGGGCTCTGCCCGCCGAACGGGCTCTGCCCGCCGAACGGGTCGCCGCCGCGCTGACCGGCATAGCCGCCCTGGCGGGCGCGGGCCTGGGCGCGCTTCCAGGTCTCCGGGTCGACGTCGTCCGGCACGTGCCGCCAGTCGGGCCCGAACGCGTCGTACTTCTCGCGCGTCTTCGGGTCCGAGAGCACGTCGTAGGCCTCGGAGATCTCCTTGAACCGCTGCTCGGCCTCCGGATCCTTGTTGAAGTCCGGGTGGTACTTGCGGGCGAGCTTGCGATAGGTGCGCTGGATCTCCTTGGCGTCGGCATCGCGCGTGACACCCAAGACGTCATAGAAGTCTTGGCGATCCGCCATGGCGGTGACCTTCTCTCTTCTGCGGCTCGGCTGGTGTGCTCACTGCTCAGGGCGCGACGGCGACGACGACCTGCGCCGGGCGCAGCAGCGCCTCTGCGGTGCCGTAGCCGGGTCGGGTCACGGCGAGCACCCGCCCGGCCTGCGCCGGGTCGGGATAGCTGCTCACGGCCTCGTGCAGCGTCGGGTCGAAGGCGGCGCCCTCGGCCTCGAAGCGCGGGAAACCCAACCGGGACATGGCCTCCAGCCCCTGCTGGTAGACGGCCCGCACCCCCTCGACGAACACGTCGTCGGCGCCCTGGGCGTGGCCCAGGGCGAGCTCGAGGTTGTCCAGGACCGGAAGCCAAGTCTCCGCCGCCCGCATCCTGTCGGCCAGCCGCTCCCGCTCGCGCTCGCGAGCGTGCCGCTTGCGCAGGTTGTCGGTGTCGGCGACCGCGCGGCGCATCTGGTCTTCCGCGTGCTGCAGCCGACCTTCGAGGTCGCTCAGACGCTCGCGCAGGGCCGTCTCCCGTCCCGATGCCTGCGACGAGGGCGCGCCCTCGCCGGACCCGGATCCGGACCCGGGGGAGTGCTCGGTGCCCTCTGTCGCGTCGGGCGGACCGGCGGCGGTGTCGTCGTCGGGGTGCGCCATGGCGTCGCTCACTCGACGGTGAAGTCGGCGTCGATGACGTCGTCGTCGCCGGGCTTCTTGGCGCCGGCCGGCCCGCCGCCCTGGCCGCCCGATCCGGCCTGCCCGCCGCCCGGCTGGGCGCCGGTCTGCGCGTGGGTGCCCAGGCCGTGGAAAACCTGCTGCAGCTCCTGGCTCAGGTCACGGGTCCGCGAGAGGTCGGCCTGCTCCTCCACGGCCTTCTTCGCGTCGGCGACGAGCAGTTCGGCGCGCGACCGCTCGTGGGCGGGCACGGCGTCGCCGAGCTCGGTGAGCAGCCGGTTCACCTGGTAGGCGACCGAGTCCAGCTCGTTGCGGGCGTCGGCCTCCTCGCGGATCTTCTTGTCCTGCGCCCGGTTGGCCTCGGCGTCCTTGACCATGCGATCGACCTCGGAGGCCTCCAGGCCGCCGCTCTCGGTGATCGTGATCTCCTGCTGGGTGCCGGTGTCCTTGTCCTTGGCCGTGACGTTGAGGATGCCGTTGGCGTCGACGTCGAAGGTCACCTCGATCTGCGGCACCCCGCGCGGCGCGGGCCGGATGCCCTCGAGGCGGAACCGGCCGAGCACGCGGTTGTCGGCGGCCCGTTCGCGCTCGCCCTGCAGGACGACGATGTCGACGGCGGCCTGGTTGTCCTCCGCGGTGCTGAAGATCTCCGAGCGACGCGCCGGGATCGTCGTGTTGCGCTCGATGGTCTTCGTCATCATCCCGCCCATCGTCTCGAGCCCGAGCGAGAGCGGGGTGACGTCGAGCAGGAGCACGTCCTTGACCTCGCCCTTGATGATCGCGGCCTGCGTGGCGGCACCGATGGCGACGACCTCGTCGGGGTTCACCGTCATGTTGGGCTCTTTGCCGCCGGTGAGTCGGCGCACGAGCGTCTGCACCGCGGGGATGCGCGTCGAGCCGCCGACGAGGATGACCTCGTCGATGTCGGCGGCGGTGACGCGCGCGTCGGCCATCGCCTGCTCGACCGGCTTCATCGTGCGCTGCACGAGATCGTGGGTCAGCTCGTCGAACGTCGAGCGGCGGATCGTGCTCACGAGGTGCTTGGGCCCGCTCGCCGTCGCGGTGACGAACGGCAGATTGACCTGCGTCTGCGTCGTGCTCGACAGCTCGACCTTCGCCTTCTCGGCGGCCTCGAAGAGGCGCTGCAGGGCCTGGGGGTCCTTGCGCAGGTCGACGCCCTCGGTCTTCTCGAACTCCTCCGCGAGGTAGTCGACGAGCACGCGGTCGAAATCGTCGCCACCGAGGTGGCCGTCGCCGGAGGTCGCCAAGACCTCGACGACGCCGTCGCCCACGGTGAGGATGCTGACGTCGAACGTGCCGCCGCCGAGGTCGTAGACCATGACGGTCTCGTTGTCCTTCTTCTCCAGCCCGTAGGCCAGGGCCGCCGCCGTCGGCTCGTTGATGATGCGCAGCACCTCGAGCCCGGCGATGCGGCCGGCGTCCTTGGTCGCCTGCCGCTGGGCGTCGTTGAAGTAGGCGGGCACCGTGATGACGGCCTCGGTGACCTTCTCGCCGAGGAACTTGCTCGCGTCCTCGGCGAGCTTGCGCAGCACCAGGGCCGAGATCTCTTCCGGCGCATACTGCTTGCCGCCGACGCTGAAGCGGACCGCGCCGTCGGGGCCCTCGCCGACGTCGTAGGAGACGGCCTTGGACTCCGAGCTGACCTCGTTGCTCTTGCGGCCGATGAAGCGCTTGGCCGAGGAGATCGTGCCCTTGGGGTTGAGGATCGCCTGGCGGCGCGCCAACTGGCCGACGAGCCGGTCGCCGTTGTCGGTGAACCCGACGACCGACGGGGTCGTGCGGGTGCCCTCGGCGTTGGGGATGACCGTCGGGTGTCCGCCCTCGACGATCGCGATGACGGAGTTGGTGGTGCCGAGGTCGATTCCGACTGCCTTGGCCATGTCGTGTCTCCTTCGAGAGTGTCCGGCGGGTTCGGGCGGGACGACATGCCGACCGGGCCGGCGGGCGGGGCGTCGTGGCTGCGGGGCCGACGGCGCGGGCGTCATGGCGAGCGTGGTCTGGACGTTACACGCCGGTTGTCGCCGAAGGCAGGGGCGGCCGTGGCGGATCTGGCCCTGCCGCGCAGTGGATACCGCGCGGTGAATCAGGACGTCCACACGGTGACGTGGCGCCGATCCGCCGGGGCGAGGCAACGCTCCAGGCTGCTGCCGAAGGTGGCGAGGCGCATCTCGTGGCGCGCTGCGAGATCGACGAGGTGCAGGTCGGTGACCTGACGCCGGCCCACGAGCACGCGCACGTCGATGA
Source organism: Kineosphaera sp. (assembly GCA_039812485.1). GTDB lineage: Bacteria > Actinomycetota > Actinomycetes > Actinomycetales > Dermatophilaceae > Kineosphaera. Next base: position 10,068 of record JBDIAP010000036.1, on the reverse strand, counting down.
CGGCGGTGTCGAGCGAGGCATCGTCGTCCACCCACACCCAGGCGGGCTGCGACCGGATCCCTCGCAAGGCACCGAGCGCCTCTGCTGCCGACACCTCTCGACCCACGACCGCCCGAGTCAACAGCAGGCGGACAAGCCCTGACTCCGTGACGGGAGTCGTTGCGTAGCCGCCGTCGAGCTGCTCGAAATGACGCCAGGCAGCCTGGTGATGCACATGCTGATCCCACACGAGGGCGAGCAGTGTGTTGACGTCGAGCAGGACGGCGGCGCCGAGGTCAGTCGTCGTCACGATGGGCCGCAACCAGGTCGTCCGTCACCACGTGGCCCGGAACTCCCCTGAGGATGGGGAACCCGCCCTGCGACCCGGTGGACTCGCTCGATGGTCGCGACAACGCTGCCAGGGCGAGGTCGGAGACGGCCCGCCCCAGCGAGATTCCCTCCGCGCGAGCTTTGGAGCGAGCTGCGCTGAGGACCACGTCATCGATGTCCAGCGTCGTCCGCATGAGAGCATCATAACATCAGCGCATCACAAGACCCGGCGAAGGGCCGTGGGCCATCTCGCGCCACCAGGGGACCGCCCTCCCCGGGCGACGACGAGTGTCGCTTCAGATCCGGGGATGGCGGTCGGAGGGTCTCGTGGGGACTGGCGGTCGCCTTACAGGGGCGTCTCGGCGTCCGGGTCGGCGTCGCCGGGGTCGGGCTCGCCTGCGGCGGCGAGCTCTTCGAAGGCGTTGGCCTGGTCGTCGCCCTCGGCCTGCAGGTCCTCGGGAGTCTGCGTGCTGACCCAGTCGGGTCCGTCGGCATTCGTGGTGCTCATGGCGATCCTCTCGGGTGATGGACTGGTCGTGGACCCATCGTGCCCTCCGTCGGCGTTGGCTGCTGGGCGAGTGATCCCGCGTCTCGGCGGTGCCCGCCGGCCGACCGCGTTCGCGTTGGGCACGGGCCCGCTGCTGAGCGCTGCACGGTCAGCGGGCCCTCGGTGGGGCGCCCGGCGCGGTGGCGAGGGTCAGCTCGACCATCGGCAGGCTGTCGACGGGCCGGCCGACGGTGTGCTCTATGGCGCCGCGCAGCCGTCGCCACAGCTGCGGGTGGGCCTGCCGGTAGCGCGCGAGCACTCGGGCGGCATCGTCGTCGGGAAGGAATCTCGCGTCGGCGGAGACCCGGCGTAGTCGGCCCGTGCTGACGTGGCAGCGCGGCGTGGCGCGCAGGTTGCGATACCACTGCGCGCGCGCACCGAAGCCGCTGACGATGACGATCGTGTCGGGTCTGGGCCGATCGACGACCTCCAGGCAGACGTAGCGTGGCCGGCCCGTGGTGCGGCCGACGTGCTCGACCATGAGCAGGCGGGGGCCGAGCAGCGGACCCCACCCGTGCCGATACATCCAGATCAGCCCGCGCATGAGCCGGCTGCTGCGCAGGATCTTCGCGACGATCCGATCCGGTGTCCGAGTCATGCTCTTCACGCTAGGCCCGGACTCGCGCTGCCTCCACTCAACGGCGGGGAGGCGGGCGACGCGACCTGCTCCGGTCCCCCTACCGGCCGGCTTCCTCCAGCCGGGACGTGAGGTCGGCGATCTGCTCGGGCTCCAGGTTGCAGACGCTGACCCGCATCATGCCGCCGTCGGTGGGGGTGAAAGCCGTGCCGGGCATGAGCAGCACGCTCTGGCGCACGACGAGGTCGCGCACGACCTGCTCGGTGGGGGTGTCCCCGAAGGGGTGCCGCACCCAAGCGAAGTATCCGCCCTCGCTGACGACCTGGAAGCCGCCTGGCGCAGCGGCCATCGCTGCGGTGAACGCCCGGCGGTGGTCCGCGATCTCGGCGCTGCGCTCGCGGCGCCACGCGCCGGCCCGGGTCAGGCCCGCCCAGGCCGCCTCCTGGCCGATGCGCGGCGCGCAGACCGCGACGCAGTCCATGAGCTTGGCGACCTCGCGGTGCACGGCCGGCGAGCAGACGATGGCGCCGACGCGGTAGCCGGGCAGCGCGAGATCCTTGGAGAAGGAGTGCAGGCTGGCGACGTGGTCGCCCCAGTCGTCGGTCGCGAAGAGGCCGTGCGGCGGCTCGTCGGTGTCGCGGAACGTGCGGTAGGTCTCGTCGAGCACGAGGGCGATGTCGTGCTCCCGGGCGAGCTGCGCGAAGTCGGCGATGAGCTGCGGCTTGAGCGTCACGCCGCCGGGGTTGCCGGGCGTGACGAGCACGATCATGCGGGTGCGGTCGGTGATGAGGGCGCGGGCGTCGTCGACGGTCGGCACGAGGTCGGGGCCGGGCTCGAGGTAGACCGGGCGGATGTCACCCAGGCGCAGCCACATGTCGTGGTTGAAGTAGAAGGGCAGCACGAGGATCACCTCGTCGCCCGGCCCGGCCAGGGTCGAGGCGAGCAGGCAGAAGGCCTGGTTGCAGCCCGCGGTGACGAGCACGTTGTCCGGCCCGACCTGCCCGTCGTAGGCGGCGCTCAACTCGTCCGCGAGCGCCTCCCGCAGGTGCGGCAGCCCCGGCACCGGCGTGTAGCCGCTGCCGTCGCCGGCGCGCGCGACCGCCTCGATGTGCTCGACGACCTCCGGCGCGGGGCCGTAGGTGGGCGCCGCCTGCGCGAGATTGAGCAGCTCGCGACCGTCCTCGCGCAGCGCCACGAGGTCGTAGGCGGCAGTGATGGGGGAGTCGACGACGTCCAGGGTTCGGCGGTTGAGTCGCATGGTGATCCATCGTGGCAGGTGAGGCGGGCGGCGTCCTGGGCTGTGCCGCGGCCGGGTGCGCGTCGTCGCCATTCACCTCCGCTGACGGTGCCGCTCGCCTGTCATGCCCACCGGTGGCGTGGCGGGAAGGTGATGACGGTGGCGACGGTCTTCCGCGTTTCCGGCGGGAGGATCACGGCCGCGCCGGGATTGTCAGACCTCGCGGCCGTGCTCGAGCTGGCCTGCGCCTGCCGTGAGATGGCGGCGACCGAGTGACAGATCCGGCCGCTCTCATGTTGTCAGCCGTGGCGCGCTCGCGAAGTCATCGTTGTCGGCAGGATCTCTGTCGGCCGTGGCGCACGGCATCGAGCGCGAATATGTGACGTAGATCACTGTGCGATCAGCTCTTGGAGTGCCCGAAATTCGCTGCGCCGCACGGTGATTCGAGCCAGTCGAAAAAGCTCGAATCGCGTTGTCCGGCAACGTTATTCAAGCTGGTCGTGACGTGCTATAAGATCATGTGTTCGATAGAATTTCGACATGGCGCACCTCGACACCGAACCCGCGGTCTGGCTCTCTGCCCGCGCGCAATCGGTGCTGGCGCTGGCGAGTGACCTGACTCGCGTCGGCAGCGACGATCTGGCGGCTCTGGCAGCGAGTGTGGCCGAGATGGTCAACGCCGCGACGGCATTGCAGGCCGCCGTGGCTCTCGAGGCCGACGAGCGAGGCATCATCGCCGCGTCCGACAATCCCCGGCCCGCGGCGTGGGTCGAGCAGTCCTGCCGCGACGCCGGCGTGCCGGTCGTCCCGAGTCAGGCCCGCGCCGTCGCCGAGGTCGTGCGCACGTGCTCGACCCCCGAGGTGACGCTGCTGCGGCGCGCAGTCGTCGCGGGCGAGTGCAGCGTGACGGCGGCGGCGACGATCGCCTCCACCTATCGGCGCTTGGCCCCCAAGGTCGACGTCGGCGCCTGGGACACGACCCTCGAGCAGCTCATCGGCTGGCTCGGCGAAGGTGCCGGCCGCAAGGACGTCGCGGCGTTCGAGGATCTGCTCCTGGCGCAATACGGCACCCAGACCACCCTGGAGGAGGAGCACGAGCGGCTCCGCGCCGAGCGCACGATGTCGGCGCTGACCAAGAACCCCAGGACCGGCATGTTCGAGGCGCGGATCGTCATGGATCCCGTGAGCGAGGCCGTCTTCAGCGCGGCTCTGCATGCGCTGTCGAAGCCACATGTCGACCCCGACACGGGCGAGCGCGATCCGCGCACGCCGGGCGCCCGGCGCCTCGATGCGCTGGTCATGATGGCCACGCATGCGACGAACCCCGACACGGTTGTCCGCGGCAGCGGTGCCGCGGCACGGATCGTCGTCACGATGCCGCTGGCCGACCTCGTCGACGGGGTGCGCGCGAGCGGAGGATGCGGCACCACCCGCTACGGGCAGGCGCTCTCGCCGCAGGACGTGCGGATGCTCGCCTGTGACGCCCAGATCATCCCCGCGGTACTCGGCACCCGCGGCGAGCTCCTCGACCTGGGCCGCGCCCGCCGGCTCGCGACACCCGGCCTCGTCACCGCGATCGAGCTGCGCGATGAGACCTGCTCGTATCCCGGCTGTCGAATACCGGCGGCGTGGACGGACAAACACCACCTGGTGCACTGGGCCGACGGGGGACCGACAGCCCTGTGGAATCTCACGGCCTTATGTCGGCACCACCACACCGTCGTGCATCGCCACGGGCATATCGGCACCGTCACGCCCTTCGGGGTGCACTGGAGTCGCGCCGACGGCACCGCGATCGGCAACGGGCCGCGTGGTGGTGGTGCAGGCAGACAAGGAGACGCCGCGTAGGGCGACGCGTCAAACGGCGACGAGGCCCGTCTCGAAAGTTCCGCGCTTGGGTCACGGTCAGTGATCTTTGGTAGCGATCAGAGGCGTGACCCAAGCGCGGGCGTCAAGGGCCTCTCCGGTCCAGATTCACATCAGCATTCCCAGTGAGGTTTGGACCACGGCCAGTCGCGGACCTGCCGCGCCTCGCGGAACGAAGAAATCCGGTTGTCCCACCAGCGCATCGCCGAGGGTTCAAAGTCCATGCTTGAATTTGGGTCGATCATCAGTGAACTGCCCGCGTAGTCCTTGTGTTCGTACATGCACCACGGCTCGAGTCGATTGACGCGGATGCTCGAGGTTCGGTCGTTCATGAAGCCGCTCCAGACGCGGCTGTCAGCCAAGTTCTTCTTGTTGTAGTATGTGGCTCCCATGCGCCCCTTTCCGTCAAATCCCTGGAAGATGCAGACGTTGGCGGCAGGGCAGCGATCTTCGATGCGCCCCGTAATGATCGGTGATGCCGGTGTTGCGGCTGTCGTTTGCCTGGTAGTGGCTTGGGGGGCTGTTGCTGAGGCGATCGCCGGTGTCGTCGTAAGGCAAATTCCCGCAAGGATGACAGCGGAAGTGATCCGATTTGTGAGGGCCATTGAGATGTTCCTTCTCGTGGTCGTTGAAGTGCCATGGCATTCATCGTGCGTGAAGTGCTCTCAGCGCAACGGCAGCCCTTAGCGTTGACAGCCGGATCTGTGAGGTGTATCGGTGGGCGACCATCATGTCAGGGTCTGACATTGTGCTCAGGAAGAGCTTTCGGAAGCGTGAGAGCACTGAGTTGCGCGGCGGGTAAGGGCCGACGCGTGTATGTATCGACGCGTGTATGTGCTGAGGAGAAATGGTGAAGCGTGTGGTCCGAGTTGTTATCGCGGTCGGCGTCGCCATGGCTGCACCCTTCTCCACTGGTTCTGTCGCCGCCCACTCTGGTGGCGACGACTACACGTACGTCAAGAGTCAGCCGAATCTGTGTCGCAACATCAAGGACACGGTGCATGTGCACACGACGCCTTATCGCATCAAGGTGGCGAAGGTCCACGGCACGTACGACTTCACGGACACGGCCGACGGATACTCGCTGAGGACGTGTGACTGGAAGGCCAAGTCCGGCTACGTGGATTATCGGTGCCGAGCGCCGCAGGATAAAGAGTCCTGGACGATCGCCTTGACTCGTCGATCGGAGAAGGGTGGGTCAGCCATTGCTCGTGCCAAAGGGGTCATGACGTGCAACGGGAAGTGGCAGCGCGTGAACTATTCTTGGTCCGCTCGCGACAGCACCCACCTGCACCTGTGGGGAGCTGAAACGTCGACTCTCCGAGACGTCGAGATCTACGTGCCGCCGGCTTGAGCACAGGGAGGGCGGCTACTCCAGGGGAGTGGACGTCAACTCCTGCGTGACACCAGGGCAGCGGTTGAAGCTGCCCTGGAACTTCATCATGGTCACGCGGGCGTGACCGAGCGTCCTGCCATAGACGGGAAGCGCCGGCAGATCGGTGAAGGCGCCCCCGTGGGCGTGAGCTTGCATGGCCGAAACGGCAATGGGCGATGCGTCGGGCAGGGCGAGGGCCCAGACGTCGAACTCCTTGCCCTCGTCGCACGGCCCGAAACCGAGGTCCACCACCAAACTCCAGCCGCGGCGGTCAGGTTCGATCGTGGCCGGCGTGACGTAGAGCTCGTAGGCGCGTGTCCCCGATCGTTGGACGATCCAGACGGACTCGTCCGGCCCGATGCGCTCGTGCCCAGACGGGGTGATCGGGCTGTATGTCCGCCACCCGTCGACCGTTGTGACGAGGTGAGTCGTCGGACGGTGACTCCACCACCACGCCGACCCTGCCGACCCGGCGACGAGTGCCAGTGCCAACGAACCCGCAAAGATCGCGATGCGTCTTCGCGTGGTGGGCCGTGGAGATTGGGGCTCGGCCCTGCGGAAGGCACGGGCGAGAGCCCCGGCGCCCGAGGGGCGATCGCTCGGGCGGGCGGACACGGCACGCGCGTAGACCAAATGCTCCATCCGAGGAGGCAGGCATTGCCCGTCGAGCACGTCACCTAGCACCCGGCCGGCCGCGTAAACGTCGCTCCGGCAGTCGGGCCCTCGACCGGGATCGGCGAGCAGTTCGGGGGCCATGTATTCGGGAGTCCCCACCTGGGGTGTCAGCGGCAGTTCCCCCGGCGTCCCTGCGAGGCCGAGATCGCACAAGGTCGCCCGACCGTTGTAGATGAGGATGTTTCTCGGCGTGAGATCGCCGTGCACGAGTCGGCGTTCGTGGAGCACGGACAAGCCGTCGAGGATGTCCCGCGAAATGCGGAGCGCCTCCTCGCGGCCCAGCGCTCGCTTCGCGAGGACGTCGCTGAGTGTCGACCCTCCCGGCCGCGTTGCGATCCATGGCAGCTCCCAGTCAGTGGAAGCCTCGACGAAGGCGACGATGTTGGGGTGAGGCGCGGCGTCTGGGGAGAGACTCTCGTGGAGGCGGGCCTCGCGTTCGAACGCCGCTCGCGCGGCATCGTCGCTCAGAGGCTCGGTCCAGCTCTTGACGACGACCTCTCCGTGGCGCGCCGAGTGGGCCCGGACGACCGTTATCGTGCGGCCTCGGCTCAGTGTCTCTCGGAAGGTGTAGCCCTGCGGCAGTTGGTGATCATCCCCGGTCGGCACCGATCAACTCCGATCTCGTGTGCGCGGAATCCAACAGCGCGAGATCAGTGGCCGTGATCACGGACCGATAGACGAGGAGGCGGGCGAGCGGGGCGTAGTTCGACTCCTCGCGCTCCAGTCCGCGCCACAACCGGTCCATCCCCTGTTCGCAGTAGTAGGCGAGGAGCCTGTCGACCCGATCGCGCGCCGTGCGGGGCTTGCTGTCGGTGAGCTGACCGATCTGTGCGTAAGTGGCGGGGCGACCGCCTCGCCGCAGCAGCGGTTCGCACATCGCGACAGCCGTCGGCAAGAGAGCCTCCGGCGGCCGCATCAAAGTCAGCGTCCCCGCCGAGGCTGTGTCGTGAATCTCCTCTCGGTCCGCGTTGACCCGAGTCGCACGGATGCGCCACGCCCCCGTGCTGGGTGCGCTGATCGCTCCGCCGTCGTCCAGGCTGCAGGCCGCTCCACGAGCGCCGGTTCGGGGCGGCAGATGCGCGGGCAGCGCGCCTCCGTGCACGATCAGCTCGTGTGTGTTCGAGACGTTGCGCACCCACAGGTCACCGTCTGCGCACCACAGCACGCCTGCGACGCGGGACAGCTCAGTGGTCCGCAAGCACTCCCAGACGACGATCGTGCAGGCTTCGTCGTCACGCCCGAATGCCGCCCAGGAATCGTCGGCAAAGGCATAAGCCACGCCAGAGCAGGTCACGGCGTAGCGAGTGCCTGTGGGCGGTGTGTCGTCGATCTCCAGCGCCGTGGTCACCGCGCCCCGTGGGCGCCAATCGTCCCCTGACATGTGGCTCCCCGAATTCCGCTGAGTGTCAATCGATTCCGCGCCGGTCGGCGATCTGGCAGGAGACTAGCGTCGGTCGATCGAAGGCTCAATGTGACTTTGGTCTGCTTGTGGAAGGGCTGCCCTGCTGTCCGGATGGCCGGGGGGGCTGATTCAGCCGGAGATTGATGGGCGCGCCACATTGTTGAGGACATCTTGGGTCACCGGCGAGATCACACCCTGGCCTGCGGAGACAGGTGCGGGCCACCGCCTGCGAGGCCGCCCCCGGCTCGTCTTCCCACGGCTCATCCTCATCGACGCGGTCGTCACCGTCGGCGAGGTCGTCAGGGCGAGGCCGACGCGTGGTCATGGCTGCTGCTCGGAGCACTTCATCGTGCCGGTGACCGCCGCCCTCGCGTGGCGCACGCTGCGGCTCGACCGACGCGACGAGCAGGGGGCGGGCGCCCCGCGCGACCTCACCGCAGCCGCACGTTGATCTGCTTGATCTGCGTGAACCCCTCGAGCATGCCCTCCAGCGACGCCTCGCGGCCGATGCCGCTGGTCTTCATGCCGCCGTAGGACTGGCCGACGAGCTGCCCTGTGCCCTGGTTGATCTGCACCCAACCGGCGTCGATACGGTGGGCGGTCCGCAAGGCGTTGTCGAGGTCGTGCGTGAAGAGGAACGCCGCCAACCCGTAGTGGGAGTCGTTGGCCATCGCGACGACCTCGTCGACGTCGCGCCACGGGATGACCGAGAGCACCGGCCCGAAGATCTCCTCCTGCGCGATGCGCCAGTCGTTGTGCACCTGGCTGAAGATCGTCGGCGCGTGATAGAAGCCCGGCTCGCCGACCTGCAGCGTGTCTCGCCCGTCGTAGGCGATCCGCACGCCCTCCTGGCTCTGCCCGTCGGCGATGTAGCCGGCGATGCGGTCGTACTGCTTGGCGTTGATGACGCAGCCGACGTCGCTCGCCTCGTCGCGCGGGTCGCCGACGCGAAGCGCCGCCGCGGCCTCGACGACCCGCGCCAGCACGTCGTCATAGACGTCGGCGTGCAGGAACAGTCGCGAGCCGGCCGTGCAGCTCTGCCCCTGCCGGGCGAACCGCGTCGCCGACAACAGGTGTGTCACGAGGTCCGGGTCGTCTGCGGCGTCGGGGAAGACGATCGACGGCGACTTGCCGCCGAGCTCCAGCGAGCAGTGGGCGAGCCGCTCGCCGGCCTTGGCGGCCACCCCCCTACCGATCGCGGTGGAGCCGGTGAACGAGACCTTGTCGACGTCGGGGTGCACGACGAGCGCCTCGCCGACCTCTGCCCCGTAGCCGGTGACGACGTTGAGGACGCCGTCCGGCAGCTCCTGCGAGCAGATCCGCGCGAGCGCCAGGATCGTCAGCGGCGCGTCCTCGGCGGCCTTGACGACGATGGTGTTGCCGGCCGCGAGCGCCGCCGGCACCTTGAAGCCGGCGATCATCAGCGGGGAGTTCCACGGCAGGATCGCGCCGACGACCCCGAGCGGCTGCCGCCGGGTGTAGCTGAACTCGCCCTCGGCCCCCGGCAGCGTCACGCCCTTGACCTCGCCCGCGACCCCCGCGAAGTAGCGGAACAGCCAGGCGAGCAGGCCGGCCTCCGGGCGGGCCTGTGTGCGGATGGCGTTGCCGGTGTCGACCGCGGTGAGCTGCGCCAGCTCCTCGTGCTGCGCCTCGATGCGGTCGGCGATCCGCAGCAGCGCGCCCTGACGCTCCGTGAACCGCAGCGCCGCCCACGCCGGGAAGGCCGCCCGCGCCGCGGCGACGGCCCGGTCGACGTCGGCGGCGCGGCCGCGCGGAGTCGTCGCGATGACCTCGTTGCGGTCGGTGGGCGTGATGACGTCGAGGGTCTCGCCGGCGACGGCGTCGACCCATTGCCCGCCGATGAACATCTGCTCGCGGGTGGGGGCGGTCTGCGACATGGCGATCTCCTTGCTGTGTCGTGCTGCGTTGCTGTCGTTGCCGTCTTGCTGTCGTTGCCGTCTAGCTGTCGTTGCCGTCTTGCTGTCGTCGCCGTGGTGCCGACGTGTCGGGAAGTCGGGTAGTCGGCCGCTTCGCGTGGTGGCCCAAGGCTGTCCGGCCGTCTGGCGCCGCGCCGATCCTC
>JBDIAP010000035.1:0-28131 GCA_039812485.1 Kineosphaera sp. | reverse complement strand
CCCTAGACTGGAGCCCATGTCGTCGATCTCCCGCGACCAGGTCGCGCACCTGGCGATGCTCGCCCGGATCGAGCTGTCCGAGACCGAGCTCGACAAGATGGCGGGGGAGCTGGCCGTCATCCTCGACGCGGTCGCCGCGGTCGGCGAGGTCGCCTCCGCAGATGTCCCCGCGATGAGTCACCCGATCCCGCTCGTCAATGTCGTGCGCGACGACAGGGTGCGGCCCGGGCTGTCCCGCGAGGCCGCGCTGGCGGGGGCGCCGCAGGTGCAGGACGAGTGCTTCAGCGTGCCGCGCATCCTCGGCGAGGAGTGAGCGAGGTCCGCGCGCCTGAGCCCCTGACGGCGCCATGACCTGACGGCGCCATGACCGTTGCGGCAGCATGACCGTTCCGACGCGAAGGACACACACGTGAGCAGCCAGACCACCGATCTCCTGCGGCTGGGCGCCGCAGGACTCGCGGACTCCCTGAGCCGGGGCGACGTGAGCGCGGTCGAGGTGACCCAGGCCTACCTGGAGCGCATGGACGAGGTCGACCCCACGGTCCACGCCTATCTCGCCCGCAACGCCGACGACGCGCTCGCGACCGCGCGGGCCGTCGACGACGCCCGCGCCGCGCGCGAGACGCTGCCCGCGCTCGCCGGCGTGCCCATCGCCGTCAAGGACGTGGCGTGCACGCAGGGCCTGGCGACGACCGCGGGCTCGGCGATCCTGCGCGACTGGGTGCCTCCCTACGACGCGACGGTCGTGCGCAAGCTGCGCGAGGCGCGCCTGCCGATCCTCGGCAAGACCAACATGGACGAGTTCGCCATGGGCTCCTCGACCGAGCACTCCGCCTACGGGCCGACGCGCAACCCGTGGGACACCTCGCGCATCCCGGGCGGGTCCGGCGGCGGCTCGGCCGCGGCCCTCGCGTCGTTCCAGGCGCCGCTGGCCATCGGCTCCGACACCGGCGGCTCCATCCGCCAGCCGGCGGCCGTCACCGGCACGGTCGGCGCCAAGCCGACCTACGGGGGCGTCTCCCGCTACGGGATCATCGCGCTGGCCAGCAGCCTCGATCAGATCGGCCCGTGCGCCCGCTCGGTGCTCGACACCGCGCTGCTGCACGAGGTCATCGCCGGTCACGATCCGCTCGACTCCACGTCGCTCGACGCGCCCGTGCCCGCGGTCGTCGCGGCCGCGCGGGCCGGCGCCGTCGACGGGCTGCGCATCGGGGTCGTCCGCGAGCTGTCCGGCGAGGGCTACCAGCCGGGCGTGCGCCAGCGCTTCGACGAGGCCCTGTCGGTGCTCGAGGCGGCCGGCGCGCAGGTGCACGAGGTGTCCTGCCCGCACGTCACGTATGCCGTCGCGGCCTACTACCTCATCCTCCCCTCCGAGGCGAGCAGCAACCTCGCCCGTTACGACGCGATGCGCTACGGGCTGCGGCTCGCCCCGGCCGGCGTCGCCGATCCCAGCGCCGAGCAGGTCATGGCCGCGACGCGCGACGCGGGCTTCGGCGACGAGGTCAAGCGCCGGGTCATCCTCGGCACCTACGCGCTGTCGTCGGGCTACTACGACGCCTACTACGGGCAGGCCCAGAAGGTGCGCACGCTCATCGCGGCCGACTTCGCCGCCGCCTTCGAACAGGTCGACGTGCTCGTCTCGCCCACGAGCCCCGTCACCGCCTTCGGCATCGGCGAGAAGGTCGACGATCCGTTGGCGATGTATCTGCTCGACATCGCGACGATCCCGGCCAACCTGGCCGGCCTGCCCGGGATCAGCGTGCCCGTGGGGCTCTCGCCCGACGACGGCCTGCCGGTGGGCCTGCAGGTGCTCGCCCCCGCGATGGCCGACGACCGGCTCTACACCGTGGCCGCGGCCCTCGAGCGTGAACTCGAGCGGCAGTGGGGCGGTCCGCTGCTCGACCAGATCGGTCCCATCGACGGCCGGGAGGCGTAGCCGATGTCCCACTCCACGACGACCGACCACTCCGCGACGACCGACCCCTCCGCGACGGGCGTGGCGCAGGTGCTCGCCTACGACGAGGTGCTCGCCGACTTCGACCCCGTCATCGGGCTCGAGGTGCACGTCGAGCTGTCGACGCACACGAAGATGTTCTGCGGCTGCCCCACGACGTTCGGCGCCGAGCCCAACACGCAGGTGTGCCCGGTGTGCCTGGGGCTACCGGGCTCACTGCCCGTGCTCAACCGCGCCGCCGTCGACTCCGCGATCCGCATCGGCCTCGCGTTGCACTGCGAGATCGCGCAGACCTGTCGTTTCGCGCGCAAGAACTACTTCTATCCGGACATGCCGAAGAACTTCCAGACGAGCCAATACGACGAGCCCATCGCGGCGCAGGGACACCTCGACGTCGAGCTCGACGACGGTTCGACCTACCGGGTGCTCATCGAGCGGGCGCACATGGAGGAGGACGCCGGCAAGCTGACGCACGTCGGGGCGACCGGCCGCATCGTCGGCGCCGACTACTCGCTGCTGGACTACAACCGCGCCGGCATCCCGCTCATCGAGATCGTCACGAAGCCGCTCGTCGGGGCGGGGGAGCGAGCTCCGGAGGTGGCCAGGGCCTATGTCAGCGCGCTGCGCGACCTCATGCGCGCGCTCGACGTCTCCGACGCCCGCATGGAGCAGGGCTCGCTGCGCTGCGACGCCAACGTCTCCCTGCGACCTCGCGCCGGCTCCGACCGCACGGGACCGCAGCAGGCCGCGGTGCCGCTCGGCACGCGCACCGAGACCAAGAACGTCAACTCCCTGCGCTCGGTAGAGCGAGCGGTCGCCTACGAGATGACCCGCCAGGCCGCGGTGCTCGCCGCCGGCGGCCGCGTCGTGCAGGAGACGCGACACTGGCACGAGGACACGGGCACGACGAGCCCGGGACGCCCGAAGTCTGACGCCGACGACTACCGCTACTTCCCCGAGCCCGATCTCGTGCCGGTCGCGCCGGCCCGGGAGCGGGTCGAGGAGCTGCGCGCCACGCTGCCGGAGCCGCCCGCGCAGCGTCGCAGGCGGCTGCAGTCAGAGTGGGGCTACACCGACCTCGAGATGCGCGATGTCGTGGGGGCGGGCGCTCTCGACGTCATCGACGAGTCGGTGCGCGCCGGGGCCACGCCCGCGGGCGCGCGGCGCTGGTGGGTCGGTGAGGCGCTGCGCCGGGCGAACGCGGCGGGTGTGGAGCTCACGGCCGTGGGCCTGGCCCCGCAGCAGGTCGCCGAGCTCGACGAGCTCGTGCAGACCGGGCGGCTCAACGACTCGATGGCCCGCCAGGTGTTCGACGGCGTGCTCGCGGGGGAGGGCGATCCGCAGCAGGTCGCCGACGCCCGCGGGCTGCGGCTCGTCAGCGACGACGGCGCCCTGGGCGCCGCCGTGACCGCGGTCATCGCGGCCAATCCCGACGTGGCGGCCAAGATCCGCGGCGGCAAGGTGCAGGCGGCGGGCGCCCTCATCGGCCAGGTCATGAAGCAGCTCAAGGGGCAAGCCGACGCCGCCAAGGTGCGCGAGCTCATCCTCGCCGAGCTCGGCGATCCGAACTGAGACGAGCAGAACCGAGGCGAGCAGAACCGAGGCGAGCGGCGCGCACGTCGCGCTGCCCCGGGGCGCCCCGCAGACGAACGCCGACCGACATCCCCCGGGATGTCGGTCGGCGCTCACGGCATCTTTGCGCAGTCGGCGGCTCTGCGCAGCCGCGTCAGCCCTCCTGCGGGCCGTCGGTGCTCAGCTGGGCCGCCAGGTAGTTCTCGAAGCCGACGCGCGCGATGGCCTCGAGCTGACCCTCGAAGTAGTCGGCGTGCTGCTCCTCGTCGAGCACCATCTGCTCGAAGACGGCGGCCGTGCCGTGGTCGCCGAGCTCGTGGCACTCCTTGGCCGCGGCGTTGAACGTCTCGACCGCGGCGTATTCGCTCTCCTTGGCCAGGCGCAGCATCTCGGCGGCGTTCTCCCCGATCGTGATGGGGTTGAGCCGCTGCACGTTGGGGTGCCCGTCGAAGAAGAGGACACGCTTGATGAGCTCGTCGGCGTCGCGCATCTCGTCGATCGACAGGTCGTAGAACACCTTGCCGAGCTTGGTCAGGCCCCAGCTGTCGAGCATGCGGGCGTGCAGGAAGTAGGTGTTCGTGACAGTCAGTTCGAAAGTGAGTGCGTCGTTAAGCAACTCGACGACGCGCGGGCTGCGGGGCTGCATCGGTCTCCTCGGTGATCGTGCGGGTGGTCGTGGCGGTGGTCGCCGAGCCTACAGTCGCGGCCGCCAGCGCCGGAACGGCATGCACCGGGCACGGGCGCTCGGCCTCATGGGCGGCGATGGCATGGGCGGCGATGGCACGGTCGGCGATGGCATGGTCGACGATGGCATGTTCGACGACGGCATGGTCGGCGATGACCGCGCGGACGCCGAAGACGCACCCGCCACAGACACTGCCGGCTCCGGTGGCGCGGCAGACGGCGCCCAACGAGCCAGCGCCGGCGTCGAGCGCGGCGCGGACATCCCGGTCCGTGACCACGCGGCAGTGACAGACGATCATGAGCTGAGGTTAGCCTTACCTTCACGGGCGTGCCCAGAGGTTGTCCGTGTGACGGACGGCACAGGGCTCGGTCCCGGTCTGGTCCGGCCGGGCCTCGAAAGCTGCGTCGGCGCCGCCGCGCCCGCCACAATGTGCACCATGTCGGACGACCCCCAGCTGCGAATCCTCGTGCTCATGCGTCACGCCGAGGCCAAGAGCCATTCCGCCGACGGTGATCTCGGGCGGGAGCTGAGTGCCGCCGGTCGCCGCGTCGCGCAGGAGGTAGGCCTCTGGCTGCGCAGGCAGGGGGTGCGGCCGCAGGTCGTCGTCGTCAGTCCGTCGGTGCGCACGCGCCAGACGTGGGAGGGCCTGCGCGAGGCGGGCGTGGGCGCCGACGAGGTCTGGAGCGACGAGGCCCTCTACGACGCCGACCCGGAGGACATCGTCGAGTCGATCCAGGCCGTGCCCGACGACGTGGGCACGCTCGTCGTCATCGGTCACGCACCCGGTGTCCCGGCTCTGGCCGCCGAGTTGGAGCAGCGGCTGCCCGCTCACGCGGACAGTCCCGACCGTGGCTGGCCGCCGGCCGGAGTTGCCGTCGTGGGGCACCGCGGCAGCTGGACGACGTTCCCGTCGCCGGAGTCGGCGGTCGTCGCCTTCCGTCGCCCCTGAATCAGGCTCGGCGGGCGGGTCCGCGTGCCGACCGGCCGGGCCGATCCGGCGCGGTGCGCACCCGGCGACCGACGCGCGGAGCTCGCGCCTGTGTGAGCGGGATCACTCCCCCCGTGTGCCCCTGCATTCATTGACGATTCAAGCGATCGGCGGAGTCGTGCACCCGAACCGATCATGACCGAGGCGTCCAGGTCGATAGACCTGACGGAACGCGCAGGGAAGTGCGTTCTGGAACGTCCCACGGAAGGGAAGCACGGATGCGCGCGTTGCGAAGGATCGCACAGTCATCGGCGACGGCTGCCCTCGTCGCCCTCGTCGTCGGCGCCTCGGGCGCCGGCGCGGTCGCCCTGGCGGCCACCCCCGGCCACGGCACCGCGGCCAGCGTCGATGTCACCGGCACGGTCGTGCGGCTCATCGAGGAACCCGCCCAGCCGGGCGCCCACGCCCACGAGGGTGTCGACGGCGCGGGAGAGCCCGAGCGCACCACGGCCGTGCGCACCGCCGACGGCGCGTTCGTGCCGGTCGAGCCCGACGCCGTCGCCGGCCTCGAGGACGGCACGAAGGTCACCGTGACGGCCCAGGTGCCGCCCGTCGTGGCCGCCGCCGCCGAGACGACGCAGGCCACGACCGCCCCCGACGGCACCCGCGTGCGCGTCAACCGCGCCGACCTGGCCGAGGGCGCCGACGGCACCCCGGCGGCGTCGTCCTCTCAGCTCGCCAAGGCCACCGCGGCCGCGGCCGCAGCCACCGGCACCGCGCTCACCACGTCGTCGACGACCGTCGCGGCCGCCGCCTCGACGACCTACACGCCCGGCGTGCACGAGCTGACGATCGCCGTCGTCGCGCCGCAGGGCGTGTCGGGCGCGAGCGCCACGGCCGCGCAGTTGCAGGCCCAGGTCGCCAGCGCCTCCTCCTACTGGTCGCAGGTCTCCGGTGGCGGCATCACGCTGCGCATCGCCAAGGTGACGCCGCGCTACCTCTCGGCCTACCGGTGCGGCGACGACGTCTTCTCGATGTGGTCGGAGGCGGCCAAGCGCAGCGGCTTCGTCGAGGGGCCCAATCGCCATCTCGTCATCTCCTTCCCCAAGGAGGCGGCCCGCGCCGGCTGCCCCTACGGCCTCGCCTCGATCGGCGCCGGTGTCAACAACGGTGGCGTCGCCATCGTGTCGGACACGGCCTGGCCGGTGCTCGCCCACGAGATCGGCCACAACTTCGGGCTCGGTCACGCCAAGGCCCTGCGCTGCACCAAGGCGGACGTCGACCTCGCGTCGGTGCCGGCCGGATGCCAGATCGTCGAGTACGGCTACCCCTGGGACGTCATGGCCGCCTCGAGCCTGGACAGCGCGGGGACGCTCTCGTCGGTGCAGGCCGCCCGCATCGGCCTCATCGGCGGTTCCGACGTCGTCGACGTCTCGTCCGGCTCGCGCACGATCACCCTCAACCCCATGTACACCGAGCGCGGCACGCGGGCCGTGCGAGTCCACGACCCGAAGTCGAACTCGGTCTACTTCGTCGAATACCGGGTGCGCAGCGGCCGGGACGCGATCCTCTACCAGAACGTCCCCAACGGCGTGCGCGTGTTGCAGGTCGACCGCACGGCTTGGCAGGAGCGCGGCTCGGTGACGCTCGACCCGACGCCGACAGGCAGCAGCGCCGACCTGTCGCGGCAGGTCGCGCCGGGGTCGACGTTCCGCTCCTACTCCGGCGGGGTGAGCGTCACGGTCGTCAGCGCCGGCGCCAAGGCGGTTGTCACGGTCTCCGCGGGGAGCACGGCGGCCCCCGCCGCCCGGCCCAAGACCGCCAAGGCAGTGGCGGCCGCAAAGGTCGCGGCCGCCACGGTGCGCAGCACGGGCCCGACGGGCCGGGCCACGGTGTCGTGGAGCGGCGGTGCGAGCTCGGCTCGCTACGACGTGGAGTATCGGCAGGTCGTGCTCACGGCGAGCGGGCGACGCTCCCTGGGTCCGATCCGCACCTGGAAGTCGGGGACGTCCGCCACCAAGGCCCTCTTCGCGGGGCGCCCGGGCTCGAACTACCAGTTCCGCGCCCGTGTGGCCGGGGCGCCGTGGTCGGGCTGGCACAGCGTGGCGCTGCCCGCTCGCGCCTCGCGCTGAGTGCGCAGCGGGTAGCCGGACCGGCCCGCCACCGGGTGCCGCGACGTCGCCGGTGTGGCCCGCAGCCGCCGACGGCCGCCGCGAAGCTGTCGGTGCCGCGATCTAGGATGCGGGCATGACGCAGACCACATCCGACACTCCCGATCTCAAGCCCCGCAGCCGAGACGTCACCGACGGCCTGGAGAAGGCGGCTGCGCGCGGGATGCTCCGGGCGGTCGGCATGGGTGACGACGATTTCGCCAAGCCCCAGGTCGGCGTCGCGAGCAGCTGGAACGAGATCACGCCGTGCAACCTCTCGCTCGACCGGCTGGCCAAGGCCGTCAAGGACGGGGTGCACGCCGGGGGCGGCTACCCCCTGGAGTTCGGCACGATCAGTGTCTCCGACGGCATCTCGATGGGCCACGAGGGCATGCACTTCTCGCTGGTCAGCCGCGAGATCATCGCCGACTCGGTCGAAACCGTCATGATGGCCGAGCGGCTCGACGGGTCCGTGCTCCTCGCGGGCTGCGACAAGTCGCTGCCGGGCATGCTCATGGCGGCCGCGCGTCTCGACCTCGCCTCCGTCTTCCTCTATGCCGGGTCGATCCTGCCGGGCATCGCCAAGCTCTCCGACGGCTCGGAGAAGCAGGTGACGATCATCGACGCGTTCGAGGCCGTCGGCGCCTGCGCGCGGGGGCTCATGTCCCGCGACGACGTCGACGCGATCGAGCGCGCGATCTGTCCGGGCGAGGGCGCGTGCGGCGGCATGTACACGGCGAACACGATGGCATCAGTCGCCGAGGCGATCGGCATGTCGCTGCCGGGTTCGGCGGCGCCGCCGGCCACCGACCGGCGCCGCGACGGCTTCGCCCGCAAGTCGGGAGAGGCGGTCGTCGAGCTGCTGCGGCGGGGCATCACGGCCCGCGACATCATGACCAAGGAGGCGTTCGAGAACGCGATCGCCGTCGTCATGGCCTTCGGCGGGTCGACGAACGCGGTGCTGCACCTGCTCGCCATCGCGCACGAGGCCAACGTCGATCTCACGATGGACGACTTCCGCCGGGTCGGCGCCAGGGTGCCGCACCTGGCCGACGTCAAGCCCTTCGGGCAGCACGTCATGACCGACGTCGACCGGGTCGGGGGCGTGCCCGTCGTCATGAAGGCGCTGCTCGACGCGGGCATGCTGCACGGCGACTGCCTCACGGTCACCGGTAGGACGGTCGCCGAAAACCTCGCGGGCATCACCCCGCCCGACCCCGACGGCCTGGTCATCCGGGCGATGAGCGAGCCGATCCACCCGACCGGGGGGCTGACGATCCTGAGCGGATCCCTCGCCCCGGAGGGCGCGGTCGTCAAGTCGGCCGGCTTCGAGTCCGACGTGTTCGAGGGCACCGCGCGCGTCTTCGACGGCGAACGGGGCGCGATGGACGCGGTCGAGGACGGCACGCTCACCGCGGGCGACGTGGTCGTCATCCGCTACGAGGGCCCCAAGGGTGGCCCCGGCATGCGCGAGATGCTCGCCGTGACCGGCGCGATCAAGGGCGCCGGCCTCGGCAAGGACGTCCTGCTGCTCACCGACGGGCGCTTCTCCGGGGGCACCACCGGGCTGTGCGTGGGGCACGTGGCCCCCGAGGCCGTCGACGAGGGGCCGATCGCCTACGTCCGCGACGGCGACCGCATCCGCCTCGACGTCAGCAAGGGCACCCTCGATCTGCTCGTCGACGAGGCCGAGCTGGCGCGGCGCCGCGAGGCCGGAGTCACGCACCCGCAGCCGCGCTACGAGCGCGGTGTCCTCGCGAAGTATCGCCGGCTCGTCGGCTCGGCCTCCGCCGGCGCGGTCTGCGACTGAGGCCCACGTGATGTTCGTCGACATGTTCGTCGACGTCGAGTGCCCTGGCCATCGGGCCGCCGGGGCCTCGACGTCCGGATCGCAAGACCTGTCGGGGGTGTCTTTGACTTCACCCGGCACATGGGTGAAGGTGGGCACATGGCCCGAATTCTCGTACTCCCCTGAGCGTGTCGTTCGTCTCTTCGATCGACGCGCTTCCCCTTCGCCCGACCTCGGGTAGAGGGGATTTTTTGTGGGGCGGGTCGTCTTCATCGTGCTCGGCTCGTCCCGCAGGTAACCGGCAAGTCCGTTGCAGGACGGATGCCATGTGGCAGGACCAGTAGCGAGGTAACCAGCGCGTGCGCGCACCTCAAGGAAGCGGTGAAGTCATCGTGTCGAGCACTCCACGACCCCCCGGGCCGACCCCCACGGCGCCCCGCCCCGGGAACCATCCCGGCCCGGGCGCCCATCCCGGCAGCTCGGGCCCCGGGTCGCGAGCTGCGACCCAGGACGCCCACCCCGTCCCGCGGCCGACGCCCGCCACGGCGGTGCCGCAGCGGCAGGTGTCCGTCGTCGAGAACCTCACCGGGGCCCAGTGCCTCGTGCGGGCCCTCGAAGAGGTCGGCTGCGAGGTCGTCTTCGGCATGCCGGGCGGCGCGATCCTGCCGGCCTACGACCCGCTCATGGACTCGACGAAGGTGCGCCACATCCTCGTGCGGCACGAGCAGGGTGCCGGGCACGCCGCGGAGGGCTACGCCTCTGCGACCGGGAAGGTCGGGGTCTGCATGGCCACGTCCGGTCCCGGGGCCACGAACCTCGTGACGCCCCTGGCCGACGCCGCGATGGATTCCGTGCCGATCGTCGCGATCACCGGCCAGGTCGGCAGCGCCGCGATCGGCACGGACGCCTTCCAGGAGGCCGACATCCGCGGCATCACGATGCCGATCACCAAGCACAACTACCTCGTCACCGACCCCGCGCAGATCCCGCGCGCGATCGCCGAGGCCTTCCACATCGCCAGCACCGGCCGCCCCGGGCCCGTGCTCGTCGACATCACGAAGGACGCCCTGCAGGCGCAGACGACGTTCACGTGGCCGCCGAAGTTCGAGCTGCCCGGTTACCGGCCGGTGACCAAGCCGCACAACAAGCAGATCCGCGAAGCGGCCCGCCTCATCAAGGCGTCGCGGCGGCCCGTCCTCTACATCGGTGGCGGCGTCATCCGCGCCGGGGCGAGTGAGGCGTTGCGGGAGCTCGTCGAGCTGACGCAGATCCCGCTCGTCACGACGCTCATGGCGCGCGGTGCCGTGCCGGACTCGCACCCGCTGCACCTGGGCATGCCCGGCATGCACGGCTCGGTCGCGGCGGTCACCGGGCTGCAGAAGGCGGACCTCCTCATCGCGCTGGGCACCCGCTTCGACGACCGCGTCACCGGCAAGCTCAGCACGTTCGCGCCACTGGCCAAGGTGATCCACGCCGACATCGACCCGGCCGAGATTAGCAAGAACCGGGTCGCGGACGTGCCGATGGTCGGCGACTGCGCCGAAGTCATCGAGGAGCTGCATCGCGCGATGTCCGCGCCGGACGCGCTCGGCGACTACGAGGCGTGGCGGCGGGAGGTCAGCAGCTGGAAGGAGACCTATCCGGTCGGCTACATGCACCCGGACAGCGGGCTCATGGCGCCGCAATACGTCATCGAGCGCATCGGGGAGCTCACCGGGCCGGACGCCACGTATGTGGCGGGGGTCGGTCAGCACCAGATGTGGGCCGCGCAGTTCGTCTCCTACTCCCGGCCCAACAGCTGGATCAACTCCGGTGGGCTGGGCACGATGGGCTTCGCCGTGCCGGCCGCCATGGGCGCCAAGACCGCCGAGCCGGAGCGCGTCGTGTGGGCGATCGACGGCGACGGCTGCTTCCAGATGACCAATCAGGAGCTCGCGACCTGCGTCATCAACAACATCCCGATCAAGGTCGCGATCATCAACAACTCCAGCCTCGGCATGGTGCGCCAGTGGCAGACGCTCTTCTACAACGAGCGCTACTCCAACACCGATCTGCACACGGCCCACGGCGGGTCGCGGGTGCCCGACTTCGTCAAGCTCGCCGACGCCTACGGGTGCGCCGGGCTGCGCTGCGAGCGCGCGGAGGACGTCGACGACACGATCCGGCAGGCGCTGGCGATCAACGACCGCCCGGTCGTCGTCGACTTCGTCGTCTGCCGCGACGCCATGGTGTGGCCGATGGTGCCGGCCGGTGTGAGCAACGACGAGATCATGTATGCGCGCGGCGTCTCGCCGGTGTGGGACCGCGAGGAGTGAGGGTCGTGAGGAAACGAGCGCAGCGAGGCCCGGAGCGGCCCTCGATCCGAGCCATCAGATACCGCGAGGAGTGAGGGTCGTGAGGAAACGAGCGCACAGGAGCGACGAGGGAGTGGGCGCGTGAGCAACATGCATGTCCTGTCGGTGTTGGTCGAGAACAAGCCGGGTGTGCTCGCGCGCGTGTCGGCGTTGTTCTCGCGGCGGGGCTTCAACATCCACTCCCTGGCGGTCGGCCCGACCGAGCACGAGGAGATCTCGCGCATGACGGTGCTCGTCGACGCCGACGAGCTGCCGCTGGAGCAGGTGACCAAGCAGCTCAACAAGCTCGTCGAGGTGCTCAAGGTCGTCGAGCTGGAGCCGGATAGCACGGTCGCGCGGCGCATCGTGCTCGTCAAGGTCAAGACCGAGGCCGCAACGCGGTCGCACGTGCTCGAGACCGTCGACCTCTTCCGGGCGCGGGTCGTCGACGTCTCGTCGGACTCCGTGACGATCGAGGCCACCGGCCGGGTCGAGAAGCTCGAGGCGCTGCTGGGCCTGCTCGAGCCGTACGGCGTCAAGGAGATCGTGCAGTCCGGGCTCGTCGCCATCGGCCGCGGGCCGCGCTCGATCACCGATCGGGCGCTGCGGCACTGACCTTCGACGGCACTGAGATTCGACGCACTGACATTCGCGGGCATTGATCTCGGGCGGCTCGACGGCCGCCTACGCAAAACCCCCTAAGGAAAGAGAAGGAGCCACTCGTGGCGCAGATGTTCTATGACGACGACGCCGATCTGTCGGTGATCCAGGGCCGCAAGGTCGCGGTCATCGGCTACGGCAGCCAGGGCCACGCCCACGCGCTCAACCTGCGCGACTCGGGCGTCGACGTGCGTGTCGGGCTCGCCGAGGGCAGCAAGAGCCGGGCGAAGGCGGAGGCCGAGGGCCTGCGGGTCCTGACGGTCGCCGACGCGGTCAAGGAGGCCGACGTCGTCGTCATCCTCACCCCCGACCAGGTGCAGCGCGGCGTCTACGCCGAGCAGATCAAGCCCAACCTCAACGAGGGCACCGCGCTCGTCTTCGGCCACGGCTTCAACATCCGCTTCGACTACATCGAGCCCGAGGCCGGCTCGGACGTTATCATGGTCGCGCCGAAGGGCCCCGGTCACATCGTGCGCCGCGAGTTCGTCGACGGCCGCGGGGTGCCGGTGCTCCTCGCGGTCGAGCAGGACGCGTCCGGCAAGGCGTGGGACCTCGTGAAGTCCTACGGCAAGGCGATCGGCGGCCTGCGCGCGGGCGGCATCAAGACGACGTTCACCGAGGAGACCGAGACCGACCTCTTCGGCGAGCAGGCGGTGCTGTGCGGCGGCATGAGCCAGCTCGTGCAGTACGGCTTCGAGACCCTCACCGAAGCCGGCTACCAGCCGGAGGTCGCCTACTTCGAGTGCCTGCACGAGCTCAAGCTCATCGTCGACCTCATGATCGAGGGCGGCATCGCCAAGCAGCGCTGGTCGATCTCGGACACGGCCGAGTACGGCGACTACGTCTCGGGCCCGCGGGTCATCTCCCCGCAGGTGAAGGAGAACATGCAGGCCGTGCTGGGTGACATCCAGGACGGGACGTTCGCGGCCCGCTTCATCGCCGACCAGGACGCCGGCGCGCCGGAGTTCAAGGAGCTGCGCGAGAAGGGCGCCAAGCACCCGATCGAGGCCACGGGCAAGGAGCTGCGCAAGCTCATGGCGTGGATCAAGGACACCGACTCCGACTACGTCGAGGGCTCCGCCGCTCGCTGACGCGTGTCCACCTGGCTCGGTTCGGCCCCGCACCTCGTCCGGTGCGGGGCCGAACTTCTGCCCCGATGCAGGCCGGCACCTGTGGACAACTCTCAGGACGGCTGCATGCGGACTGCCAGGATCGAGCAGGTGCCTTGCCGCGGATGGCGGGGCCATCGACACTTGGGGGAGGAGGAGCCCTGTGATGAGCGCTGTGGTGGATTCTGGAATCGTCGACGCTCGCCGACCGGCACGTATGCCGACGTATGCCGATCTGGCCGCGTGGGATGCCGTCGTGTCACGACGCGAGGACAGCTACGAACTCGTCGACGGCGTTCCGACGATGGCACCTGGCGAGAGTCCGAAGAACCGCACCGCTGGGACCTTCTTGGCGGGATTGCTCAACGCCGAGCGGCGGGAGTGGGTCGCGGTGACCGACCTGGACGTGACGCTGACGAGCGGGCACCGGCCGACCGTGCGGCGGCCTGATGTGGTGGTCGTCCGCCCGGAGGTCGCCCGCCGCGGCGAGGGGCCGGGTCGGGTAGAGGCCTGCGAGGTGCTGTTCGTCGCCGAGGTGGTCTCGCCGTCGTCGGTCGAGCGTGATCTGGTGATCAAACGTCGTGAGTATGCCCTGGCCGGCATCCCTGGCTACCTCGTCGTGGACCTGCGCGCGGAGCCCGGTCGCCTGACCTTTTCCGCACGGCGGGACGCCGACGGCTCGTATGCCGCTGCGGCCCCCGGGGTGTCGGTCACCGTCACGGTCGACGGACACGACATCGACATCGAGGTGGGCGACCTCCTCGTCTAGCGCGCGGTCGCTCGCAGGCGTGGTGGCGTGACGACGGGACCGTGGGACCTGACCGGCGTCCTCGTGACCGAGCTGGGAGCCTGGAGACATGGAGCAGCTCACGGCAGACGTCGCCACGTTCCGGGCGCTCGCGCGCAGTTCGCGGCGGTTGTGGCGGTCGGTGCGCATTCGGGTGGAGGAGCGAGGCGCGACGGCCGGCGAGGGGTGGCGCGCGTGGGTGCGGCGCCCCTACGCCTACCGACTCGAGGGTCTCGACGGGCGGCTGCGCGAGGCGGAGCTCGAGCGGGGCAGCGGTTCCTCAAGCGTCGTCTCGCTGTGGGAGGGCGAGCCCCAGCCGGACCCGGCACCCGAGGTCGCCGCGATCCGTGCCGAGGCGCTCGCTCTCGTCGCGGACCTCGCGCAGCCCGACACCCCCGATGAGGACCTCCTCGCGGTGGCCCTGCGGGCGACGGCGGAGGCCGAGCGTCGGCGCGCCGCGCACCCAACGCTCCTGGCCGGTCGACTCCTCGCCGACCCGCCGACCGAGCGGCTCGAGGACGGTGTTCCCTTCTTCGTCAACTACCAGCGGATGGCGCTGCTCGAGCCGAACGAGCTCGCCGATGGCGAGGGGGAACCGGCGATCGGCCTGTCCGACGACGTCCAGTGGGAGTCGCTGACCCCGCTCGAGCAGGACGTCCGGTCGGCGCGTCTGGCCCGGGAGGTCGCAGTGGCCGCGGCCGAGATCGCGCGTGGCGATCTGGCGCGCTGGGACTGCCCGGCCCTCGACATCGTCCGCGTCGACCGCGTCGACCACCACGGGCGCCCGGCTCTCGAGGCGGTCGTGACGACGACCTCGACGTACTCACCGCGCTGTTCGTGCTGCGCGCTCCTGGCCGGCCGGCACTCCCTGGGGATCGAGCGGGACGGCATGGGCGAGGAGCAGGCCCGGGCCATCGGCTGGCCCGACCCGGCCGAGGGCGGAGTCGACTTCCGGGTGCGCCTCGACGTCGGCACAGGGATCTGCGTCGAGGTCGAGGCTCTCGACGGCTCCGACGCCGGCGGGGGATTCTCCGCGACCGTCGAAGAGGTCGACGCCGACTACCCCGACGCCCTGTTCACCGGGTAGGCGATGGGTTGGCGCCTTGCGGCCGGGGGTGAGGGCACCGACACGTGGGGGAGGGCAGGCGGCGTCCGCGTGATCCGGTAGCGCCCGCTCAGCGTGGCGTGATGGGCGTCGTTGTCTCGTGGCGCGCGGCGATGTCGCGCCACACCGGTGCGTTGGTGATGCCGATGCTCTCGGGGTCGAAGACCGGGTCCTGGCCGGCGCGGCGCTGGCGCTCGTAGTCCTTGAAGACCGCGACGGCCGTGGGGCTGAGGAAGACGAGCGCGATGAGGTTGATCCACGTGTAGAGCCCGATGCCGATGTCCGCCAGAGCCCACGCGAACTCCGAGGAGCGGAACGATCCGAGCAGGATCGAGCCGGCGAGCACGAGCTGGAAGACCGTGTTGACCGGTCGCTCCCAGCGCGCGGACCGCACGAGGTAGGCGATGTTGGTGTCGGCGTAGAAGCTGAACGACAGCAGCGTCGTGAACGCGAAGAAGAACATCGCGATCGCGACGAATCCCGACCCCAGCCCGGGGAAGACGCTGTCGATCGCCGCCTGGGTGTACGCCGGACCGGCCTCGAGGCCCGGCGCGTACTGCACGATGAGCTGCCCGTCGGGCCCCTCGACGTTGTAGCTGTTCGTCGACAGGATCATGAGCCCGGTGATCGTGCAGATGACGAGCGTGTCGACATACACCGAGAAGCCCTGCGCCAGCCCCTGTTTCACCGGGTGCGACACCTCGGCCGCGGCGGAGGCCTGGGCGCCGGAGCCCGTGCCCGCCTCGGAGGAGTAGATGGCTCGCCGGACGCCCCACATGATGACCGCGCCGATCATCCCGCCGAACATCGCCTCGCCGCCGAGCGCGCTACGGAAGATCAGGCCGAACATCGCCGGCACGACATCGGCGTTGATGACGAGCATGACGAGCCCGAGCAGCACGTAGGCCGCCGCCATGATCGGCACGACGAGCCCGCTGATCCGGCCGATGCGCTTCATCCCGCCGAGCGCGACCGCGCAGAAGAGGAGGGCGACGACGGCGCCGGTGATCCTCGGGTCGATCGTGAAGGCGTTGTTCGCCGACTCGGCGATGTTGAAGGCCTGGATCGACGGCCCGGTGATCGTGCAGGCCAGCACGGTCGCCAGCGCGTAGAGCGCCGCGAACCACTTCAGACCCAGTCCCTTCTCGATGTAGAAGGCAGGGCCGCCGCGATATTCGCCGTTGACCTCCTGCTTCCACACCTGGGCGAGCGAGGACTCGACGACCGCGACGGCCGATCCGATGAAGGCCGTGACCCACATCCAGAACATCGCGCCGGGCCCGCCGAAGTGGATCGCCGTCGCGACGCCGGCGATATTGCCGACCCCGACGCGCCCGCCGAGGGCCATCGCGAAAGCCTGGAAGGACGACACGCCGTGCGCGGAGCCGCCCCCTCCGAGCAGGTAGCGCGCCATGTCCGACATGCGGCGAAGCTGCGGGAAGAGCAGCCGCACCGTGAAATACAGGCCCACCGCGAGCACGAGATAGATCATCGGCGTGCTCCACAGCAGGCCCACGACAGTCTCGACGGTCTGGTCGAGCATGGTCATCCCTTCGTGGTCACCCTTGGTCAGCGGCCCATCCTGGTGTCGGGTCCGGACCGGCTGCGTGGCGAGCCAGGTGAGTTCGGCCAGTGCAGCGCGCGAGACGACGCCCACGCGGAAGGCCCCAGCGTGGCAGACACGCCTGCGCCCGGCGAGTCGGGGCCACTCCGCACGGGGCCGGAGATGAGATGCGGTCTCGACATATGGGAGAAACGTCTCGCTCCGGCGCGCGAGGGATCTAGCCTGGAGAGGCGTGGTGCGTGGCCGGTGACCTCCGCCTGCATCCGCATCGGACCGTGCGCGCGGCCCCGGCGATCCCGGGGGTGCTCCGCCTCCCGCCGACCTCCGGTGGCCATGGTCCCCACGACGAAGCTGAGACGAGATGCCTCGCGGCGCCCCGGCGACGCGGGCGTGGAAGGACGCCGACCCATGACCGAAGAGCAGATCGAAGCTCGCCGGGCCCTCCAGGAGTCCATGGACCTGCGGGACCAGGGGCACTCCGAGTCCTAGTGAGCCGGGTCCTCGGCCGAGCGCCGACGACCCCGACGAATCACACGTCGACGGGCGGTGCCAACGCGGCACCGCCCGTCTGTGTGTTCACTCGCCGTGTCGTCACTCGCCGAGTCGCTCGCGGTCCTCACGGGTCGTCGGGGCGGTGTCGACGGACCGACCGAAGCGCGAGACGTCCGTTTCACGCTGCAAGACAGGTAGCTAGCCTCCTGCCATGGCGCAGACACCAACGCAGCAGGCCGACCGGTTCGACATCGGGGTCATCGCCGGCGACGGCATCGGGCCCGAGGTCGTCGAGCAGGGCCTGGCAGCGCTGCGCGCGGTGACCGATGCCGCGGGCATCGAGGTGAGCACCACCGACTACGACCTCGGCGCCGCGCGTTGGCATCGCACCGGCGAGGCGCTGCCCGAGGGCACCCTCGACGAGCTGCGCCGCCACGACGCGATCCTGCTCGGGGCCGTCGGCGACCCGAGCGTGCCGAGCGGGGTGCTGGAGCGGCAGCTGCTGCTGACGATCCGGTTCGCCTTCGACCACTACGTCAACCTGCGCCCCGCCCGCCTCTTCCCTGGCGTGGCAAGCCCGCTCGCCGTCGAGCGCGTGGCCCCCGACGGCATCGACTTCGTCGTCGTGCGCGAGGGCACCGAGGGCCCCTACACCGGCAACGGCGGCGCGCTGCGCGTCGGCACGCCCGCCGAGCTCGCCACCGAGGTCAGCGTCAACACCCGTTTCGGCGTCGAGCGCGTCGTGCGCGACGCGTTCGCCCGCGCGCAGGCCCGGCCCCGCAAGCACCTCACGCTCGTGCACAAGCACAACGTGCTGTCCTACGCCGGTCACCTCTGGCGCCGCACCGTCGAGGAGGTGGGCGCCGAGTTCCCCGACGTGCGATGCGCCTACCAGCACATCGACGCCGCGACGATCTTCATGGCGACCGACCCGGGACGCTTCGACGTCATCGTCACCGACAACCTCTTCGGCGACATCATCACCGACCTCGCGGCGGCCGTCGTCGGCGGCATCGGGCTGGCGGCCAGCGGCAACATCAACCCGGACCGCACGGCCCCGAGCATGTTCGAGCCCGTGCACGGCTCGGCGCCCGATATCGCGGGTCAGGGCAAGGCCGACCCCACGGCGACGATCCTCTCGGTGGCGCTCATGCTGGAGCACCTCGGCCGGCCCGACCTGGCCCGGCGCGTCGAGGAGGCCGTCGCCGCCGACCTCGCCGAGCGGGGCGAGGCGGCCCGCAGCACGAGCCAGGTGGGTGCCGCCATCGTCGACCGGTTGCGCTGACAGGCTCCCTCGGCGGGGGCCCGTCCGCCGAGTCACGGCCGCGCGCCGGCACGCACTGGGCGTGCCGGCGCGTCCGGCGAGTACCGAGGCCGACGGGCGACCGCGACCGGAGTCGGCGACTCAGGCGTAGCTGAACCGGCTCAGCAGGCGCTGCAGCTCGGCGGCGTCCTTGGCGAGTTCGCCCGCGGCCTGGGCAGACGCCTTCGCGCCCTCGGTCGATTCGCGCGCCCCCGCGGCCGCGGTCTTGACGTTGCCCGCGATCGACGTCGAGCCGCTCGCCGCCTCGGTGACGTTGCGGCTCATCTCGTTGGTCGTCGCGGTCTGCTCCTCGACGGCGGAGGCGATCGTCGCCTGGGAGTCGTTGATCTGGGCGATGATCATCGAGATCTGGCTGATCGCCGCGACGGCGGCCTCGGTGTCGAGCTGGATGGCCTCGACCCGGCGCGCGATGTCCTCGGTGGCCTTGGACGTCTCCTGGGCCAGGTCCTTGACCTCGTTGGCGACGACGGCGAAGCCCTTGCCGGCCTCGCCCGCGCGGGCCGCCTCGATGGTGGCGTTGAGCGCGAGGAGGTTGGTCTGCTCGGCGATGCTCGTGATCGTCTTGACGACGTTGCCGATCTCCTGGCTGGAGTCGCCGAGCTTGGCGACCGTCGAGTTCGTGACGTCGGCGACGTGCACGGCCTGCGCGGCGACGGCGGCGGCGTCGTTCGCCGACTTGGCGATCTCGCGGATCGAGGCCGTCATCTCCTCGGTGCCGGCGGCCACGGTGTGCACGTTGCGCGACACGTCGTCGGCGGCGAGGGTGACCGAGTCGAGCTGCCGGGTGGCGCTGTCGCTCGTGGCACCCACCTGCGCGGAGGTGGCCGACAGCTCCTCGGAGGCGGCCGCGACCGTCGAGCTGACCTGCCCGACCTGGCCGAGCAGCTCGGCCATCGAGCGGCGCGTCTTCTCGGCGGCCTGCGCCATGCGCCCGACCTCGTCGTCGGAGTCGACCTCGGCCGGGATCCGCAGGTCGCCGCGGCCCATCGCCTCGAGGCTGACGCGCACGGACTCCACGGAGCGCACGATCGCGCGGCTCACCGTCAGGGCGACGAAGGCCAGCAAGGCGATCACGAGCAGCAGCGTGACGATCGTGATGCCCGTGACGAGCTTCGCGGTCGACGCCTGGCTGTCCTTCGCGGCCGCGACCCGGGTCTCGGCCGAGCCCAGCAGGTCCATGGCGGCGGCCGACGCCTTGGCGGCCACCTGGGTCGCGTCGGTGGCCGTCAGCTGGTCGGCGCGCGCGAGAGAAGCCCGATCGTCCGTCGTGACGAGGGACATGATCTGCTTGTCGAGCTGGGTGAACGCGGCCCATTGGGTCGTGATCTCGGCCATGGCGTTCCGGCCGCGCTCGGTGCGCAACTCCGGGAAGCTCGCGATCCTGCTGTCGAGCGCGGCCGCGGCCTGCTCGTATTGCTTGCGCGCATCGCCGGTGGCCGCCTTGGCTCCGGATTCGTGGATGCCGAGCATGTAGCCGTTCTGGTAGCCGTTGACGTTGTTGATGTCGGCGACGACGTGGGCAGCCGCCACCTCGACGCTGTAGTCGGCGCCGATCTCGTCGGCGACCCCGTTCATCGTCACGAGCGACCACGCGCTCACCGCGGCCAGCACGAGCGCGCCGAGCAGGCCGATGGCCCCGACGGTGAGAATCTTGGCGCGAATACCGAGTGCGGCGAAGCGGTCGCGAAGAGTGGACATATGCGAGTGCCCTTTCGGAGGGCCGTGGGCGACTGAGGCACCACGTCGGGAACAGTGACGCCCTCCTATCGCCCGGCCCCAGCGCATTTTCAGCCTTCGGCCCGTCCCCCGTGAGGATTGTTGCGCTTTGGTGACAGCGCGCCGCGAAGCGCTCACATCCCACGGGCCCGGCGGGGCCTCAGCCGGTCGCCTGATCGGCGTGCCGGCGGGCCGCGACGAGCGCCCGCCGCCACGCCGCCTCTTCGCTCGCCCGCCCCGCCGCCCCGCAGGGGCACTCCCAGACCCAGCCCTCCCGGCGCAGATGCACCCGTGGATGGTGCCACCGCATGCTCGTCGAAGCCCGTCGCTGCTGCAGCGTCGTCATGATCCTCGTCCCTCGTCAGCGTGTCGTCGCCCCCGACACCTCCAGGGTGGGCGCCGAACCGCAGGTCAGCGCGGTGCCACGCCGCAGTAGAGCGATCGCGCACCAGAATTCGCCGGCCGACGCCTCCGGCTCCCAGGCATTGCCGGGCCAGTGCCCCGGCGGCGGCGCCCGGGTATGGTCGACAGGATCGTCCCCCGTCTCAGGAGCCGTGCCATGTCGCTGACCTTCACCCGCGTCGATCACCCGTCCCCGACGAGCGCTGCCGACCGTGAGGCGAGTCTGGCGAACCCCGGCTTCGGCAGCCGGTTCACCGACCACATGGTCGTCGCGACCTGGACCTCCCAGGACGGCTGGCACGACGCCAAGGTCCAGCCCTACGGACCGTTCCAGCTCGAGCCCGCGGCGGCCGTTCTGCATTACGCCCAGGAGATCTTCGAGGGCCTCAAGGCGTTCCGCCACGAGGACGGCTCGGTCTGGGCGTTCCGTCCCGAGGCCAACGCGCAGCGCATGATCCGCAGCGCCCGCCGCCTGACGCTGCCGGAGCTGCCGGAGGAGGACTTCCTGGCCTCGATCACGGCGCTCGTCGCCGCCGACGAGGCGTGGGTGCCGCACTATGGCACGGGGGAGACGTCGCTCTACCTGCGGCCGTTCATGTTCGCCTCCGAGGCGTTTCTCGGGGTGCGTCCGGCCGACACCGTCACCTACAGCGTCATCGCCTCGCCGGCCGGGGCCTACTTCGCGGGCGGCATGAAGCCGGTCTCGCTGTGGATCTCGCTCGACTACGCGCGGGCGGGCGAGGGTGGCACGGGCGCGGCCAAGTGTGGCGGCAACTACGCCTCCAGCCTCGCCGGGCAGCTCGAGGGCATCGCCCACGGCTGTGACCAGGCCGTCTTCCTCGACTCCTCGACACACACCTACATCGAGGAACTGGGCGGCATGAACCTGTTCCTCGTCTACAAGGACGGCCGGCTCGTCACCCCCGAGCTCACCGGCACGATCCTCGAGGGCGTCACGCGGGCCTCGATCCTGCAGATCGCCAAGGAGATGGGCCTGCAGCCGGAGGAGCGTCGCATCCCGATCCAGGAGTGGAAGGACGGCGCCGCCTCGGGCGAGCTCGCGGAGGTTTTCGCGTGCGGCACGGCCGCGGTCGTCACGCCCGTCGGCACCCTGAAGTGGGAGGGCGGCGAGGTGAGCGTCGGCGACGGCACCGTCGGGGCGACGACCGCCGACATCCGCGGGCGGCTCCTCGACATCCAGTACGGCCGCGCGGAGGACACGCACGGGTGGATGACGCGCCTCGTGTGAGGTCGGCTGCTGTGCTTCGCCCGCCGTGACTCGGCTGCTGTGATGCGAGTGCCGTGTGTCACCTGGTGTGAGTCCCTGGTGTGAGTCGGCGCGGTGGCCTGGCGGTTTCCGCGCAGCCGCCGCCCGGGGGAGGATGTCACCATGACGCAGTCTCAGGGGATCGGCGAGCAGGACCGCGACGCCGCGCGTCGCGTGCTCGATGAGCAGTGGCGCTCGGGGGTCATCGATCCGGGTGAGCACGAGCGGCGGATGACGTCGTTGCGGCACGCATCGACCCGCGCGGACATCGACCGCGCCCTGCGCGGGGTGCAGCCCGGGATGGGGATGACGGGACCGGTGCTGCCGCCGCTCGAGCCCAGACCGGAGCCGGGCGCGGGCTCGCCGAGCGGGGTGCCGGACGCGACCGTCTCCACCGACCGCACCCGCGGCCTGGTCGCACTCGACCGCAACACCGCGGGCACGATCGTCGCCCTCACGCCGTTCGTGTGCATCTTCGCGGTGCTCGTGCTGCATGCGCCGTGGTGGATCTTCCTGCTGTGGTTCGTCATGCCGATCGTCATCTACGGCAAGGACGGCCGCGACGAGCATCGGGCCGAGCAGCACGAGCGGCGGGCCCGGCGCCACGCCGCCAAGGCGGCCCGGCATCGACGCCGGATCGAGCGCTGATGGCCGCAGGCCCGGGGCCGCGCCTCTCGCCACGCACGCGCAACACGATCATGGGGCTCGCCCCGATCCTCGCCCTCGTGCTGTTCTTCGCGACGCGTAGCTGGATGTGGTTCCTGCTCGTGCCGGTCGTGGGCGTGCTCGTCTACGGTCCGCACGGCGAGCGCTGAGCCCGCCGCTCGCGGCCGTCGGCGGGTGGTGAATCGACGGGTCGTGCGTCGATGGGCCCTGCGTCGCTGGGGTCGGCCAGGAGCGCTCGAGCGACCTGCAGGAGCCGATCCCGCAGCGTCGCCGCACGCTGCGCCAGCCGGCGTTGCTCCTGCACGTAGGTGGCCCGGCCCTCGGGCGTCTCGATGGGGATCGCCGCGTAGCCCAGCTCGCGCAGGTCGTAGGGGGAGGCCCGCATGTCGATCTCGCGGGCCGCGCGGGCGTGCTCGAAGCAGTCCATGACGAGCTCGCTGGGCACGCCCGGGGCCAGCGTGTAGGCCCACTTGTAGAGGTCCATGCCCGCGTGCAGGCAGCCCGGCTGCTCCAGGCGCGGCCGCGTGCGCGCGGTGGGGGTGAACTCGTTGAGCGGCTCGGCCGCCGGGGTGAAGAAGCGGAACGCGTCGTAGTGGGTGCAGCGCAGCGGGCGCGAGCGGACGACCTCGTCGGTGCCGTGCGCCCCGAGCCGCAGCGGCCACTGGTGCCGGGTGTCGTCGCTGCGATAGACCATCGCCCACTCGTGCAGCCCGAAACAGCCGTAGCTCGGCGGCCGCGCCGCCGTGGCCTCAAGCAACTCGACGATCGCGCGGATCGCCTCGCCCCGCGCCGCGCGGAACCCCGGCACGTCGAGTCGCACGTGACCCGCCCCCGCCGAGGTGCCGGCGTCGGCCGCGACCGGGCGGCCGTCGGCGTCGCACGCCCGGTAGTGCCGCCACCCCAGGTGCGGCGCGGGATCGGGGCCCGACGCGGCGAGCACGATCCCCGGCCCGGGGTGCCAGCGGCGCAGCTGCGCGGGGCGCAGCCGGTAGTAGACCCACAGGAAGTCCTCGACCGGGTGAGCGCGGCCGGTGCGCCGGCGCTCCAGGTGGCCCGCGATCGCGGCGTCGACCCGGGCCTGATGCTCGGCCTGCCGCTCCCGCCACCGCTGCGGCGACCACACGATGACCTGGACCACCCCGCCAGAGTAGGCGAGCGAGCCGTTGACGAGCCGGTGACCCGCCCCTACCATCTTCCGTCATACGTCATTGCGATTCCATGAGGCGGAAATAGTCCGAGGAAACGCCGTGGCGACGAGATCGGGCGAGGGGTCGACCCGATCGACACGCCGTCGTAACGCGCGACGCCTAGCCTCGCTCGCATCCTGCGCAGGCACCGGGTCGGGTGCGTCGGTGCATCCTCCGCAGTCGGTGCAGCACACGCGCCCCTGCGTCACGGCCCCGCCGGGGCCCTGTCCGAAGAGCTCTCCCCATGGCAATCGCTCCCCCCACCGACACCGCGGCCCCCCGCGTCGTCCACCCGGTCGACGAGGTCCTGCCCGTCCCCAAGCTCGCGATCTACGGCCTGCAGCACGTCATGGCCTTCTATGCGGGCGCCGTCATCGTGCCGATCCTGCTGGCCAACGCCATCGGCCTGTCGACCGCCGAGCTCATCCACCTCATCAACGCCGACCTGTTCACCTGCGGGATCGCCTCGATCATCCAGTCGGTCGGCTTCTGGAAGATCGGGGTCCGCCTGCCGCTGCTGCAGGGCGTGACGTTCACGGCCGTCTCACCGATGATCGCCATCGGCCTCGCGGCCGGCGGCGGCACGACCGGGCTGCTGACCATCTACGGGGCGGTGATCGTCGCCGGGCTCATGACGCTGCTCATCGCGCCCTACTTCAGCAAGCTCATCCGCTTCTTCCCGCCCGTCGTCACCGGCTCGGTCATCACGATCATCGGGCTGGCGCTGCTGCCCGTCGCGGCGGCCGACGCCGTGGGGGGCGCCGGCCCGACGATGGACCCGAGCAGCGGTCGCAATCTCGCCTACGCCCTGGGCACGCTCGCGCTCATCGTCGCCATCCAGCGCTTCTTCAAGGGCTTCATGGCGACCGTCGCCGTGCTCGCAGGCCTCGTCGCGGGCACGCTGGTCGCGTGGGCCTTCGGGGACGCCCACTTCGACGCCGTCGCGACGTCCTCCTGGGTCGGGGTGACGACGCCGTTCTACTTCGGCTGGCCGACGTTCTCGTTCGCGGCGATCGTCTCGATGATGGTCGTCATGCTCATCACCGCCGTGGAGACCACGGGGGATGTCTTCGCCACGGGCGAGATCGTGCAGAAGCGGGTCGGCGGCGACGACGTCGCCAAGGCCCTGCGGGCCGACGGCGTCGCGACGATGCTCGGCGGGGTGCTCAACTCCTTCCCCTACACGTGCTTCGCCGAGAACGTCGGCCTCGTGCGGCTGACCAGGGTGAAGAGCCGCTGGGTCGTCGCCTCGGCCGGCGTCATCATGATCCTGCTCGGCCTGCTGCCCAAGGCGGCCGCGATCGTCGCCGGCATCCCGCATCCCGTGCTGGGCGGCGCGGCCCTGGCGATGTTCGCCACCGTCGCCGTCGTCGGCATCCAGACGCTCTCGCGGGTCGACTTCCACGACCATCGCAACGTCGTCATCGTCGGCACGAGCCTCGGCCTCGCGATGTTCGTCACCGCGCAGCCCGGCGTCGCCAAGGCCGTGCCGAGCTGGGCCGAGATCATCCTCGGCTCCGGCATCACGCTCGGCTCGCTCACCGCGATCATCCTCAACATCGTCTTCCATCACCTCGGGCGCTCCCGCGGGCCGGCCGTCGCCGGCTCCCCGGGGCGGCTCGTGCGGCTCTCGGAGGTCAACGCGATGTCGCGCGAGCGGTTCGTCGACACCTTCGGCGGGCTCTTCCAGGGGCCGCGCTGGGCTGTCGAGCGGGCCTATGACTCGCGGCCGTTCGCCGACACGATGGACCTGCGGCAGGCCTTCGCCGAGGCGCTCTTCTCGGCGGACGCGCAGGAGCAGCGCGAGCTCATCGACGCCTATCCCGACCTCGGCGCCGCCTCGGTCGCTGCGGGTGCCGAGGGGGAGGGGTCCAAGCGCGACCAGTCCGCCCTCGAGCTGGACCGGCTCGACGAGAAGGACCACGGCGAGCTGTCCGACCTCGCGCGGCAGTATCGCGAGCGCTTCGGCTTCCCGCTCGTCCTGTGCGTGCGCGACCGCCGCTCCTTCGAGGACATGGTGACCGCCGGGTGGGAGCGGATGGAGAACTCGCCCGCTCAGGAGCACGCCGCAGCCCTCGTCGAGATCGCCAAGATCGCCGGACACCGGTTCGACGACCTGCTCGCCGGGGCCAACCCGATCCAGTCGGCCCGCGCGCGGTTCATGTCCGGGAGCGACACGTGAGCCCGGCGCGCCCGGCCGGTGGGCGACGCGTCCTCGACGGGACGCACGTCCCGGCCATGGACGATGCCGCGACCGGCGGCGTGCTGACGCCGGGGCTCGTCACCACCCACCATCACGTCTGTCCGGAATGTCTTGTCCAGCTCCGGGCAAGGACCTATGGTCGATGCAGCTTGGCCGCCGTTGGCATGGACAACCGGTGGCCCCGACCCAGCTCCCCAACCATGCGTCGCACCGACCTCGGTGGGCGCGTCCCCCGGGGATGACAGGAGTTGGCGATGGCGATCCCCCTCTTCATCACGCTCAACGGGGCGCAGGTCCCGTTGGGCGACGTCGATCCGGACGTCACGGCACTGGCGTGGATCCGCTCCCAGGGCCTCACCGGGGCCAAGGAAGGCTGCGCGGAGGGTGAGTGCGGCGCCTGCGCCGTGCTCGTCGTCAAGCCGTCCGGCCCCGGCCCCTGCACCGTCGATGCCACCTCCGGTGCCGCCGCCCATGCCGCCGCCGGTGCCGCCGCCGAAGCGGTCGATGCTGCGGCCGCCTCCCGGTGGACCGCCGTCAACGCCTGCCTCGTGCCGGTCGGTGCGCTGGCCGGCCAGGAGGTCCGCACCGCCGAAGGACTCGGCACCCCGGCCGACCTGCACCCCGTCCAGCGCGAGCTGGCCGCCCGCGGTGGCTCCCAGTGCGGCTACTGCACCCCCGGGTTCGTCTGCAGCATGGCCGCGGAGTTCTACCGTCCGGGGCGGTGCGCCGCAGGTGCGGGCCACGACGCTCGGGCGGCCGACGCCGACACCGCCGCCCGGGCCACCGACGCAGCCGCAGAACACACTGACCCAGCCACACAGGACACTGTGGGGCGCGCATCGTCCACACAGAAGTCTGTGACTCCGCACGGGAGCGACCCGAACGACCCCGCCGCCCACGAGCACGGCCCCAACGGCTTCGACCTGCACGCCCTCTCAGGCAACCTGTGCCGCTGCACCGGCTACCGGCCGATCCGCGATGCGGCCTTCGCCCTCGGCGCCCCCGACACACACGACCCGATCGGTCGGCGCCAGTCGCAGGCCGCGCCCGCGGCGCACGACGAGCGGATCGAGGGCCCCAGCGGCACCTTCGCCCGGCCGGCGTCCCTGCCCGACGCGCTGCGGCTGCTGCGTGCCGAGCCCGAGGCGGCGGTCGTCGCGGGCTCGACCGACCGCGGCGTCGAGGTCAACCTGCGCGGGCTGCGCTCGCGACTCGTCATCGGCATCGATCGCCTGCCGCAGCTGCGCGAGCTGCACGTCGACGAGGACGCCATCGAGATCGGCGCCGGCCTGAGCCTCTCGGAGATCGAGCGCGGGCTCGCCGGGCGGGTGCCCCTGCTCGACGAGCTCTGGCCGCAGTTCGCCTCCCGCCTCATCCGCAACAGCGCCACCCTCGGCGGCAACCTCGGGACCGGCTCACCGATCGGCGACAGCCCCCCGGTGCTCCTCGCCCTACGCGCCCAACTCGTGCTCGCCGACGCCGACGGGGAGCGCACCGTCGAGGTCGCCGACTACTTCACCGGCTACCGCCGCAGTGTCCGGCGCCACGACGAGCTCATCCGCAGCGTGCGGATCCCGCTCCCGACCGCCCGGCTGGTCGCCTTCCACAAGATCGCCAAGCGGCGCTTCGACGACATCTCCTCGGTCGCGGTCGCCTTCGCCCTCGACGTCGACGCCGGCGGCATCGTCGAGGCCGCCCGCATCGGCCTGGGCGGCGTGGCGGCCACCCCGATCCGCGCCACGGCCTGCGAGGAGGCCCTCGTCGGCCGGCCGTGGGATGCCGCGACCGTCGAGGCGGCGGCGCCGCTGCTCGCCGGCGCGGGCACGCCGATGGACGACCATCGCGCGAGCTCCGCCTACCGCAGCGCGATGCTCGGCACCGCGCTGCGCAAGCTCTACGCCCAGCACCCGACGCCGCAGGAGGTTTCGGCATGAGCATGCTCGCCCGTCGCCCCGAGAGGCCGACCGTCGGGCCGACCGTCGTGCCGACCGTCGTGGGGCAGCCCCTGCCGCACGAGTCGGCCGCGCTGCACGTCACCGGCCACGCCCTCTACACCGAGGATCTCGTCGAGCGCACCCGCGGCGCGCTGCATGCCTACCCCGTCCAGACGAGCGTCGCCCACGGCCGGGTGACCCGCCTCGACGTCGGGCCCGCGCTGGCGCTGCCGGGCGTCGTCCGGGTGCTCACCGCGGCCGACGTCCCCGGGGTCAACGACGCCGGCGTCAAGCACGACGAGCC